>CALUYC010000111.1 GCA_944324895.1 Candidatus Gastranaerophilales bacterium | reverse complement strand
GAGGTTTTTGCAAAAATTCAACAAACGCATAGCGAACTTTCTCAAAAAGAACGCGAAACAGAAGAAATACGCCAAAGAACAGCACAAATTGAAACCGAATATCAGGAAAAATTAAAGGAATTAAAAGCTCAAAAGAAAAAATCTCTTGAAAGTTTTAAGAAAAAATATCAGGCGCAAATTGAAAATGCTCGAGCCGAAATTAAAGATACGCTTGATATTATGAGAAAAGAAAAATCCGAAAAGATTGCAATGCGCTCTTATTCACGTCTTGCACGCCTTGAATCCGCTGCAAGAGAAGAATTTTTATCTGATGAAGAAAAATTAAAAAATAAATATGAACCGCTTGACCCAAATAATGTTAAAATTGGTCAAAATGTTCTTATAAAAGGGCTTGAGCAAGTTGCCCGCCTTGAAAGTCTGCCCGATAAAAAAGGTAAAGTTCTTGTGTCTATTGGGCTTATGAAAACAAAAGTCGACATTAAAAAACTTGCAAAAACAGATAAGAAAATAAGTAAAGCATTAAAAAAAGTAAGTGTCAGCTTTGATGACATTACACAAACCCTCTCTAACAGGTTGGATATACGAGGCATGAGGGCAGAAGATGCCATTGAATTCCTTGATAAACAATTTGATATGGCATCATTAAGAAATTTAAGGGAAATTACCATAATCCATGGACATGGCACCGGAGCGCTTAAAAAAGCTGTTCGCGATTATCTTACAAATTCCCCATATGTTGCTAAATTTCGCCCGGGAGAAGAAAATGAGGGCGGAGATGGAGTAAGTATTGCAGATATTAATTAAAGCCCAAGTCGCATTTGCTGGATTTCCCTTGCGGCTTTATCCCTATCAGCTTTTTCTTTATATAATTTTTCAAAATTCTTTTGAACATACTCATAATTTTGTACAGTTGCAGTAATTGACTTATCCGCAATCCAAAAAAGAGCCGGAACTGCTATTAAGAGGGTAAAAACAGAAACAATAATATGCCTTAAAATTGTTGTAAATGTATGCCATTTTCTGTCTTTGCCCTCCATTTTAACTTTAAGTTCTATTGCATCATTTACATAGGCGCTTCTTGCGTCTTTATCCATATCATCAACAAAAGGAACAAGGTCTTTGGCAATATAAATTACATATTTTTTAACAGCGTCATTTTCATGTGTTCCAAAGGGGTCTTCCCATTCGCTTTCAGGCGTTTGAGGATATTCTTCACTTTGTTGCACATCTTCATCTGTCAGGTTTTCAGCCTCATCCGAAATATTTTCATCATCACCATAACCTTCAAGCGAGGGTTCTTCATTTGGAATATCCTTTAAAATATTCTCAGGGACATCAGAAATATTAGAATTTTCTTCCTGTTTAACTTCTTCTATTTGGCCTTTTATTTTATCAATGTGTTTATCAATATCAAAATTTTCTTCCACGTTTAAACCCCAAAAATTATTATTTTTTATTTTAGCATAAAATTTACTTTTAGTCTTATAATCATTTTTGTGGTAAAATATTAGATGCAAATGTATATGGAAAAGCAGGAATTATTAAAAAAGTTAGACAAACTAAAAGAGCCGAAAATCCTTATTGTCGGCGACTTTGGCATAGATGAAATGGTCTTTGGCAACACTCAGCGCATTTCTCGCGAGGCTCCTGTTTTAATTTTAGAGCATTCTAAAACTAAAATCATTTTAGGTACAGCATCGAACGCTGCAAACAATATTTCCTCTCTTAATTTAGGTAAAGCTGCTGCAATAGGCGTTTATGGGGATGATTACTACGCAAAAGTTCTGCTTGCGGCACTAAATGAAAAAAACATCAATGTTGAGTATATGATTGAAGATAAAACACGAAAAACCACTACAAAAACACGCATTTCAGGTTCATGCTCTCAAAGTATAACTCAACAAATTGTGCGTATAGACAGGCAAACAACAGAACCGCTTAGCCCTCAAAGTGAACAAAAAGTTATTGAAAACCTTGAAAAAGCTATACCCTTGTATGATGGAATAATTTTATCCGATTATCATTTAGGCTTTTTAACTGAAAACGTAGTAAAAAAAGCTATTGAACTTGCTAAAAAGTACAACAAAATTATTGTTGCAGATGCACAAAAAGATTTAGACAAATACAAAGGGGCAACTGCTATTACGCCCAATCAACCGGATTGTGAAAAATTTGTCGGTTACTATTTAAAAGATGAAAATTCTCTTATGCAAGCAGGTGAAGATTTAATCAAAAATTTAAACCTGCAAAATGTGCTAATTACACGCGGTGAGCGCGGTATGGCACTGTTTGAGAATATTAACGGTAAAGTTAAATATCATCAGGTTGAAGCTTTCAACAGAAAAGAAGTTTTTGATGTAACAGGTGCCGGAGACACTGTTGTTGCAGCTTTTACACTTGCACTTTGTGCAGGCTTTACACCGTATGAAGCAATGTATATAGGCAACCTTGCCGCAAGCATTGTTATCAGATATTTTGGCTGTCACAGTGTAAGTGTGGAAGATTTAAAATCCGAACTTGAAAATTTAAAAGGAGAAGAAATATATGAAATTTCTTAAAAAACTCAGAACATTTGATTTAATCATTATAGGTGTAATAATTGTTGCGCTTTTGGTCGGAATACTTACCATGTTTGGAAAAAGAGCAACTTCATCGAATCAAATCGAAACTACTGCTGATGTTGAAATTGAAGTGTTCTTAAGAAGTGTTACAATAAGTGCTTCAAACAACATTTTTGAAGAAGGGGATGAAACTTTTATCACAATCAGAAATGTACCTTATACAAAATTAAAAATTAAAGATGTTAAATATGACAGAAAAAAAGCAATAGTGCCAACTTTCAACGCAAAAAAACCATTTAGCGTTGTGGATGACGTTACTTCACCTTACCAATACGACTTTCTTGTAACCGTTCTTGATAAAGCTAAAATCACAAAAGACCGCGACGGCGCTGTTGTTGGCGGTAACAAAATTAAAATTGGCTTACCTATTACCCTTGAAGGGGCAGATTATAAACTAAACGGCATTGTATCAAACATTACGGTTGTTGCAACACCGAATGAAAAAGATAACAGCGATTTAGAAAAACAGGTAAATCAAAATCAGGATGTTCAATAGGAAATTTGGAACAAAAAGTATCTTCATAAGTTTAAAAAACGGCGTTTTGAGAAATATTCAAAACACTCAAATTGCTGCGGATATAAGAGACAGCTTGTTTTTTGAAAATATAGATTCTTTTTTGTACATTTTCTTAATGCTGACAATAGTTTCCTGCGCTTTTTGCGAATCAGGCTACATTGGCATTTTTGCCCTATGTTTCAGCGTTTTACAAAGTTTTAAACTGTGCATAAAAAAAGGTGCAAGGACGAAAATCTCGCTCTATGACAAAGCAATATTAATATTTTTTGCTTTTGTTATTTTAAGTCTTTTTGGCTCAACCTTATTCGCTTTAAGCTTAAAAGGGTTTATGAAAACCGCAATTTATATGTACTTTTATTTTAGTGCACTGTCATATTTTTTGGATAACGACAATAAAAGCAAAATTTTACCCACAATCCTTGCTATAGCAGGGCTTGTAAGTTTCGAAAGTATTATTGCAATTATTCAAAATAACACAGGAATTTTAGAAATTGCCGGATGGCAAGACACTTCAAATCTTGATCCTACACAAGTCATTTCGCGGGCTTACGGAACATTAAAACCGTATAACCCTAATTTACTTGCAGGATACTTGGTAACAGGCATCTCTAGCCTTTGGTGTCTTTCGATGATTAACCTTTTAAACAAGCACTACAAAAGATTTTTAGGATTTTTAATTTTAATGCTGCTTGCAACAGTTGCCGTAATTTACAGCGGCTCTCGTGGCGGATACCTTGGTATAGCAGGTTTCTACGGCATTTTTGCACTTGGCATAATATACTATATTCAAAACTATTTAGGCGGTTTTAAAACAATAAGAAAAAGGTACAAAAACCTTGCCCTGACACTAATTTGTGCAGCATTGGTTTTTGTAATGTCAAACCCTGCGATTACAAACAGAATTCTCTCAATTTTTGAATTCAGAGAAGACTCCTCAATAGCCTTTAGATTAAATGTCTACGCTTCGTCTTTTAAAATGTTTTTGGATAACCCGTTCTTAGGAATAGGCGTAGGTAATAAAAACTTTAGACAAATTTACGGACTTTACATGCGCTCGGGATTTGACGCTTTAGGCGCTTACTCTGTACCGCTTGAAATTGCAGTTGAAAGCGGAATTTTTGCACTAATTTCTTTTGTAACTTTCCTTGTTTTATGGTGCAAAGATTGCTTAAAAACAATAAAAACAGCTCCACAAAGAACAAAAATCATTATTTTCTCGCTAATTTTAAGTATCTTCCCGACAATGATACATGGATTATTTGATACAGTTTGGTTCAGACCACAATTACAAATTCTGTTTTGGTTAAACGTGGCATTTTTAGGCGCTCTAAAAGACAACTAAATATCTTAAATAATCTTCAACCCCTTTTGTAAAAGCCTTTGCAAACTCCTTTTGAAACTTTTTATTGGTTAGTTGCTGCATTTCATTTTTATCAATTAAATATCCGCACTCTACAAGCACACTTACGGGATTTGTAGGACGCGTTAGAGCAAAAGAAGCATAATTTACTCCGTCATCTCTAAATTTTGTTTGCTTTAGTAAAGATTGCTGCAAATTTGATGCAAGATTGTAAGCCTGTTTATTGTAGTAATAAACCCCTACACCATGTTTATTTACAACTTCTTTGGGATTAGGCAGAGAATTTTGGTGAATACTTAGCAGAATATCTGCATTTTTTTCTTGTGCAAATGCTATTCTGTCATACAAAGGCACATATTTGTCTTTTTTTCTTGTCATATAAACCTTTGCACCACGCTTTTTTAAAGCTTTACTTATTTGTTTGGAAATTTTTAAATTAACATCTTTTTCCTCTACTCCAAAGGCGCATACCCCTTTTTCTTCTCCGCCATGACCTGCATCTAGTGCAATTTTTATACCTTTTAGAGGTTTTTTACGATTAATTTTTGGAATTTTTCTAACTTCTAACACAAGACCTTTTTTATGGGGTACAACATCATATCCAAAAAGAGCAGGCGAAATATATTTTATTGTTAATACAGATTTTTTTGAAGGAATAACATTAAAACTGCCGCGCTTATTTTTAATTTCAAGATTATCGCAATTTACATCGTACAAACTAAACTCAAGCCCGTCAGGTAATTCTTTGAACGAATACGCATTTTGAATGTATAAAGGTATAAAAATTTTATATTTTTCTTTGTCTTCGTCAAATTCTATTTCATCAATTTTTTGAATTCGCTTTTCGCTAATCACAGCTTGAACATCGTCATATTTTTTCTCAAGCCAAAAAGGCTCATCTAAACCTAAATCAATCCTGTAAAAATCATCATTTTGTTTATCAGCATACAGAACAAAGCCTTTTCTTATATGAGAAAACCTCCGCGCACTCTCATCAGGCGCAATTCTTAACGGAGTATAGTCCCTTTTTGCTTCAATTACCGCATATTTTGCAATTCCAACATCTTCTAAATTTTCAATAGCTGACGCACTTAAAAATGTAAAGAAAAATAACCCGAATATGACAAATAATTTTTTCATGGTAAAAATTGTATCATATATTTTTTACGAGTTTTATAAAAATATAATGAAAATAAATTTTAATACTTTAAATTTTAAAGGCGCAACGCTAAATATAAACGCATTTTCAGATGCTCATGGGCAGCTTGAAAACATTGGGGATTTCTATGGCACAATAAAACAAAATGAAAAAGACCTGTTTTTAAAAGATGCGGCAGGCTCTAAAAACGTAAATGCCATTGCAGGAGACTGGTATATGGCAGGTAATGTTGAGGGCTACCTTTCAAAACCTCACTATAATTCCCAAAGGTTTCAGTTAATATTTTTTAACAAATTAATTCAAGAATTAAAACACTTTTCAAGGCAAGCAGTCACAATTTTTACCCCCGGAAACCACGATTTTGATGCAGGTTTTGAAGAATTTAAAAACTCTGTTGAAAAAATGGATGCAAATATTGTTGCAACAAACATAGACTTTGAAAACTCTGATGAATCCATAAAAAACAGAATTTTAAAATCATATACGGTTGAAATTCAAGACGATAAAAACCCTGACTTATTCCACAAAGCACTGTTTTTAGGGATTTTACCCCCTAATATGAGTTATTACAACAAAAAACTAACAGGAATAAGTTTTTTGGATAATGTTTTTAAACCTCAGTCAAAACTAACTGAAGAAGATATTCAAAATACGCTTAAAGCACTAAAAAGAGAAATTGAAAACTTTAAAAGAGAAAACCCAAAAGGTGCAATTATTTTGCTTGACCATTTCGGCGGAATTTTTAGAAAAGAAGTTCTTGCACAAAATCTTCCTATAGACATTATTTTAGGCGGGCATGAACATTTGGATTACAATGAAATTGCAAATAACTCTGTTGTTGCAATGTTATACCAAAACTTTAAAAAACTTCAAAACATAAAGCTTAATTTTGATGATGATGGAAATATTGCATCTGTAAAAACACGCGCCTATTACCCGCAAAATCAGCAGCAAACCAATGCTATGCAAAAATTTTATGAAACAGTATTTAAAGAAGATATTGAAACAAAATTTGAAATACCGGCTTCAGATGACACAGCAGAACTTAATTTAAAAGGAATAAGATACCAAAACAGCCCGCTTGCAAACTACATAACAGATGTCATTCTAAATAGAATAAGAAAAAAATACCCTAAAACAGACTTTTTTGCACTCAATGCAAGCGCCATAAGAGGCCCCCTCAGAACAAAAAACTCAGGAAATGTTAACAATTTAAACTTACTTTTGACACTTAACGGAATTAGACATCAAGAAGCAAATATCGTAATAAGCGAACTTACGGGTGAACAAATTTTAGATATAATCATTGAAAATTTGAGCGCAAATAGCGTTGATAAAGAAAAAAATCCGCTTTTACATTTTAGTGGCTTAAAAATAGACAAAACACTGCTTTTGCAAAGTCTGCCATACGACATAGCAAAAAAAGATTTAATTAAATACGTAAGAAAAACTGACACCAATGAGCCTTTAGAACTTGATAGAACATATACCCTTGCAAATGTTGAAAAATTTTTCTTAAAAAGTAAAAATCCTGTTGAAAAAGAAATTTACAAATCTAAATACACCATAAAAACAGGGCTTAATGCAAAAGATGAGTTTAGAGCGCACTTTGTACAAAATCTCAAAGAAGTGCAAGCATCAAGTGAAATTAGAATAAATTAATAATTCTTATTTACATCACTTTATATTTAATTGTAATTCTTGCAAATTTACGCTATTGTTGATATTGAGAAGATTAGCAGGGATTTATTATGAACGGTGAATTATTTGTTATAGATTTAAGCAGCTGCAACAATACCGGCGAAATAATTACAAACGTCAGCGCTGCTTTTGAAATGCCTGAAGCAAGAGAAAGAAAAATCGGCCTAAAATTAAACGATATTGTGCTAAATCAGGCCCAAATACTTTCAATTCAATCTTTAATTGCAAGCTATGCTTCAGAGCTGGATTACGTTGAAACTCCAAACGAAACAACTAAAAATATTTGCGAAAACATGGGTATAAACGCACAACTGTGTGAAAAAACATACAGCGAGCCAAGTGAACAAATAACTTTTGACATCGCACAAGAAAATACCGACAATGCACAGACAGAAACAAATAACGAAAATAATGACATAGGTTTTGAAGAATTTAAACCTATTGAATTCAACGAAGACGGCAAACAAATTATGGAAACTTACAAAAAAGCCTACGACGAGGATGAAGAAGAAAAGCAAACTTGGGAAGAAGTTGACTACTACGCACCTCCGACCGATGAGCCCGTTATTGTGGATTCAAAACAAACAATTTATGTAACACAAACACTACGCTCGGGTCAGGTTTTAGAATTCGACGGAAATATAGTAATAATCGGAGACTGCCACCCGGGTTCTGAAATTAAAGCTACGGGAGACATTACCGTTTGGGGTGTTTTAGGCTCTATCGCGCATGCCGGAGCAAAAGGCAATCGTGATGCTAAAATCCGCGCACTTAAAATGAATGCTGTTCAGTTAAGAATTGCAGACTGCTATTCAAGACGTCCTGACGGCACAAATATTCCATACATCATAAAATCATCGGTATTCACACCTGAAGAAGCAAGAATCGTCGATGATTCAATCGTATTATTCAAAATTAACTAAAAAGGAGCAAAAATAAATGACAGGTTCTGTAATAGTAATTACCTCAGGCAAAGGCGGAGTAGGTAAAACTACAACCTCTGCCAACATCGGTACCGCACTTGCCAAAGACGGCAATAAAGTTGTTTTAATAGACACAGATATTGGTCTTAGAAACCTTGATTTGCTCTTGGGTCTTGAAAATCGTATCGTTTATACAATAGTTGATGTTGTTGAAGAACGCTGCAAATTAAAACAAGCACTTGTAAAAGACAAGAAAAACCCTAATCTTTGCTTGTTAGCAGCCGCTCAAACACGTGATAAATCAGCAGTTACGGCTGAACAATTAAAAGAAATTTGCGATACTTTAAAGGAAGACTTTGACTACATTTTAGTCGACTGCCCCGCAGGTATTGAACAAGGTTTCCAAAATGCTGTTGCAGGTGCAAACGAAGCTATTGTGGTAACAACGCCAGAAATGAGCGCTATTCGTGATGCTGACAGAATTATTGGTCTTTTGGAAGCAAAAGAAGAAGTTGAAAAATATCGTCTTTTGGTAAACCGCGTGCGTCCCAACCTTATTAAAACAAATGATATGATGAGCGTTGAAGATGTGGTTGAAATTCTCTCCTGCGACCTTATAGGTGTAATTCCCGAAGATACAGGGGTTATAACTTCAACCAACAAAGGTGAACCCATTGTTAACGATGAAAATTCTCTTGCAGGTCAAGCGTATATGAATGTTGCAAAAAGAATTCAAGGCGAAGAAGTCCCATTTTTAGACATCGACCAACCCAGAACTTTTATTGAAAAAGTTAAAAAATTCTTTTCAAAGAAAGTGAAGGCTTAAAATGAGAGATATTTTTTCAGATTTATACAATAAGGTTTTAAGTTTCTTTGTAAACCAAAACCCTCACGATGAAACAAAAGCAGTCGCCATGAGCAGACTAAAAACAGTCCTTATGCAAGATAGGGTCGGTTTTTCAGAACGCGCAATGCAAATGCTGAAGGAAGAACTTGTCGCAACAATTTCAAAATATATGGAAATTGATGAAGAAAAATTCGACCTTGAAATTAACGCTCTTGAAGAAAGTACTGTTTTAAACCTTGCAATTCCTGTTACACGCGCTAAAACAGATGAAGAAATTGACGAGGCAATTAAAGAACAAGCTGTTAAAACTCAAGCAAAAGCACAAGAAATTGTTGAAGAACTTGAAGAACTCATTAAAGAACGTGCGGCAGTCCTTGCGGGAGTTAGCGAAGAAGCTCAGGAAGAAACTGTTCAGGAAGAAGACGAAGAAACTCAGGAAGAAGTTTCTCAAGAAGAAGTCGAAGAAGAAACTCAAGAACAAGAAACTCAAGAAGAAAAACCTAAAAAATCCAAAGTTAAAGAAAATTAAAGTCGACACTTGTGTTTTTGCCATGTTTTAATTAAGATTTAAACTAAACACAAGTCAAAAAAGGAGAAAACCATGCAGGTTATATTAAAAAAAGATGTCCAAAACCTAGGCGAAGCAGGTGATTTGGTTAATGTAAAAGACGGATATGCAAGAAATTTCTTGTTACCAAATAATGTTGCTGAAATCGCAACCGAAGGTTCACTTGCTGCAAGAGAAAGAAATATCGCAAGAATTAAAGCAAAATCAGAAAAACTACATCAGGAAGCTCTTGAAAAAGCTGAAAAAATCGAAGCTGTTGAACTTATTTCGCTTAGCGCAAAAGCAGGTGAATCAGGCAAATTGTTCGGTACAATCACAACTAAAAAACTTGCCGAAGAATTGCTTAATAAAACAGGTATTGAAGTTGACAGAAAATCTATTATTCTTGATAACCCGATTAACCACATCGGCAGCTTCGTTATGACAGTTAAGTTGTCATCTAAAGTAAAAGCTAAATTAAACGTTGAAGTAAGCGCTTCTGAAACTATTAAAGAAACTCTTGAAGTCGAAGAAGAAGCTTAGGCTAAGTGAGTTTGAGAGCCGCGACGAGCGGGTCGAAAACGTAACTGTTGATAGCCGCCGTTGCAAGTGGAGCGCAAGCGAAACGAGCGAAGCAATTTTAATTGCACAGGCGGAAAAGCTTAGACTAAGTGAGTTTGAGAGCCGCGATGAGCGGGTCGAAAACGTAACTGTTGAAAATAATAACGAATTTAACCCCTCAAAATGAGGGGTTAAGTTTTTGGCAAAAATTTTTTTTCATAGGTTTTAACCAAATACTTATAAGTTACAAAGGGATATTTATGCACATTTCACCCATTAGTTTATTTAACACGCCAAAAATTAATTTTCAAAGTGCAAAAAACACAACTGTAAAAGCACCTAAAATAAATGATTCAAACAGTACAATGGATGCCCTGCAAGCACAAGGCATAATAAATATGCAACAAATCAAAAGCACTGCCAAAAAAAATGAACCTGAAAAAACAATCAAAGAGGCAGAAGAATTTTTTAAAAGCGTTAATCAAGATGCAAAAAAAATTGATGCCATAACCTCAGAAGCGATATATAACATGCTTAAAAAACATCAGCAGTTGGGATACTACAAACAAAGTTGCGAAGAACTCACCCCAAATGGCGAAATTTTTAGAAAAGTTACATTAAATAAAAGTGGCAACTCTATAATTGAAGAATTTCCACAAGGTCAAAACGGGCCTGTTAATCTTACATTTTTCGAAAACGGTCATCCCTACATTTATATAGAAGGCTACAGGGAAACTCAGGAAGGCGACATTGTATATTCAAAATATTGCCTGTTTGAAAACGGCGACATATCCTTATATCAGGAAGGTTTTGAAAAAAATGCAGACGGCACAATAAAATGCGACATTAGTATTGAATATCAAGACGGTGAACCTGTTTATTGCCAACAAAACGCACAAGAATTGCCCGACGGTTCAGAAAAATGCGCAAAAATATTAAGTCTATGGCAAGATGAAACATATTGGTGTCAGGAAGGATACGAAAAAAACACAAAAGGTGCTAAAAAAATTGCTGCTGCTATGGAAATTACAAACGGAATACCAATTTGGTATGAAAAAAATGCCAGAGAAAGCGCAAGCGGAAATTCATACAGAGTAGGAAGAAGCGTAGACTATGAAGACGGCAAACCAATAAGAATTGAAATAAATAACCTAAGAAACAGCAAATTAAACAAAATTTATGAACCTTCTCAAAACGGTTGGGAAGAAATTACAGAATAAAAAAGGAAAAATAATGAAAATTTTACCTATTAAACTATTTAAAAACCCCACAGTTAACTTTGGAAAAAGCACCAACAAAGAAACAAGGAAAAAAGCAGCACTTGCAATAGGTGGAGCTGCAGCACTTGCTGCTGCAGGAATTGGTGCAGCATATGCTATTAAAAAACATAAAATTCCTGATGAAGTAAAAGGGGTATTAAATAGTTTTTACAAAATAGATGATGAAATTAATCAGACAATAAAAAATGTTCAAAATCAAACAGAGGAAATACAACAAATAGTAACAAGCGCATTGGATGAGGCACAAAGAAAATACGATGAACTTGTTAAATTATTCCAAGGCGAAGACGTACTTCCAAAAGGTACTACAATAAAAAGAACAGGCAATTTAATTGACGGCAAAGAAACAATAAAAATATTTGCCCAAGACGGTAAAAAACTTATAGGCACAGTTGATTTAGCAAATGGAAGCCCTGTTTTATATCAAGAAGGTGTAGAAACAACGCTGGATAGCGTACAAAAAATTGCAAAAGTTATAAGTTTCAAAGATGGCGCACCTGTTTCATACAGGAAAGGCTACGAAAAAAGTGCAAACGGAATGATAAGAATTGCCGAAGACATTGGTTTTATTAACAAAAAACCTTCTTTTTATTATGAAGGTTATCAAAAAACCTCTGACGGAATTACAAGAATATCAAAAATGGCGGACTTTATCGGCGGAAAAATTTCTTTTCTCAAAGAAGGATTTGAACAGTCCGCTATAGGATTAAAAAAATTCGCGAAGAAATACACAATTACCGATAATAAAATTCATTGCTGGCAAGAAGGCGGCAGAGAGCTTGCTGATATTTCATGGATTTATAAAAAAACCGTAGACTTTAAAGATGGCAAACCATTATGTTACAAGGAATCTGGTGAAAAAACCGCTCAAGATATAATAGAAGGTATAAAAAGAATTGACTTTAAAGACGGCAAACCTCTAACTTACAAAGAATATAGCGAAGATAAAGCCCAAGGCATATTGCATGGGATAAAAAGAATTGATTTTGTGGAGAGCAAACCTAAAAAAATCGAATTTAAAAATACAAATACCGACAACGCCGATAAAATCTTTGCCCAAAAAGGCATAATTTGGCAAGAAGTTACACAGTAGTTAAAAATATTTATACACTATAATAAAAACAACCAACTATGGAGAGGAAAAATGAAAATACAAGCAATCAGGCAATTTAACAGCTTTAAGGCTAATTACAATAAAAACAACTCCCAAAATCCTAATTCTCAATCAGAACAAGAAGATATACAAGAATTACAACTGCCATTAACTACCGATCTTGCATCTTTTGCTATAGCTTACTTAACCGGAAAAATTAAACTCCCGAAAGGCGAAATAGTTATTTCTTTTGTCAAAAATAACTCAAGCGCAAAACAAACTAATGTACACACAAATAATCCTGTACAAAACAAAGCACCTGTTGATAGACCAAAACCTGTTGAACTAAGCGCAACAGGTAAAAGCTTAGCAGACATTGCGGAAAGGATAAAAAAACAAGCACAAATGCCTTATACTGCTGAAAATAAACAGGCAATCAAAGACGAACAAGAAGCTATAAAACAAGAGCTTCAAAAAGTAAAACAAGCCCTAATAGATGATATTGAAACTATGCAGGAAACAATAAAAGGTCTAAAACGAACTATTAACGACAAATATCAAGAAGTAATGGCATTAAAAGAACAAGGAGACGAAATAGCTCCTGATGGCACTGTTTTAAGAAAAGTCATAAAAGGAGATTATGGTCAAGTTAAAAGTATAGAAGAATACACGCCTGATGGTAAATTATACAGATTAATAAGTTTCCCTCAACAAAATGGACCAATAATAGAAGAAGGTATTGAAATTTTGCCTGACGGTACAAAAAAAATTGCAAAATACTTCGATTTTACCTTTAATCGCAATGATTATTCCGAAGGTGTTGTAATACAACCTGATGGTGTTTGGAGAGAAGAAAGAGGCTTCCATGATGGATTTGAATACTATGAAAAACTTGAAAAAGGACCAAAACAAAACAAGTCTAGTGCATATTTTATAGGTCTTTCAGATTCTTGTAAGTGTGCTAAATGTTTTAGAGTTTTTGATGATCAAAATGAACGTACATTTGCATACTCTATGGGTCTAAGCAAAGACATAAAAGGAACTAAATGTGCCGAGCAGTACAATATCCACTATTCTAAAGATTATGATATGTATAAAGAAGTTGAATGTTGCCTTGACTATAGTTATACAGACAATATAGCGCAAAGAATATGGAAAGCAGGCAAAGCATTCTATTTTGAAGATCGGGGACCATGCAAGAAATATATTGAAGGATTATACAAAACAGACGATGGAGTGGAAACTCAAGATAAAAAATACATAAATGTATTTCGATGGGAAGAAGATTACTTCTCCTAAAATTAGGAGTAGTAATCACTCATATTTTGCAAATTCTTTAGATTCTTCTTCCCACTCATCGCGTTCAAGCTTAAAAGCGTGGTTCCAAAATTTTTCAAGCGCGTATGTTTCTCTTTGCTCCTGATGCATAATATGCACGACAACATCACCGTAATCAAGCAAGTTCCAACGATTTTTAACGTCGTTTTCATCTCCTGCGGGTATTCTGCCAAAGTGTTCTTTAATTTTTTCTCTAACGGTAGAAGTCAAACCCTTTACCTGAGTTGTGCTTTGCGCAGATGCTATAACAAAAAAGTCAGATAATACGCAAACATTTGCAACATTTAAAATTACAATGTCTTGCGCCTTAAAGTCATCTAAAATTCGCGCTATGACACTTGCAAGCTTTTTTGAAGAAATTTCTTTTGTTTCAATCATTATATATTTCCCGTTGAACTGTTTTTATCGTTATCTAAAGATTTTAAATCCAACACTTCGCCTTCTTCATGGTAATTTAGGGCATTTTGTGCAGTATCAATTTCGATATTTACTTCCTGATCAAGCATTTCAATATCATCTTTTGAATATTCTTTAATTTTGCCATCCTCAAGTTTTACCGAAACAGCTTTTTTTAAGAAATTAATCGAGAAAACTTTTGCAACCCCGTCAGGTGTCATAACACCAGAACCAATAGGCGGCAGAGTTTTAGCTGCTTCAAGATAATTTGGGTATTCGTAATTTAAACAGCACAAAAGCCTTCCACAGGAACCTGTAATTTTCCCGGGCGTCATTGGTATTCCCTGATCTCGGGCAAGTTTAGTATTAACGGATTCAAATTTCTTTAAAAATCTGCAACAACAGTAATCTTGCCCACAAACACCCTGACCGCCTAAAATTGAGGTTTCATCCCGAACGCCAATGTGTCTTAAGTCTATTCTTACTCTTTTAAACTCTTGTGTTAAATCCTTCAATAGCTCACGAAAGTCAACCCGCTCAGGTGCCGTATAATAAAAAGTTATTTTTTTCCTATCAAAAGTGTAACGTGTTTGAACTAAGTTCATAACAAGTCCACGCTTTTCAACAAGTGCCTTGCATTTAAAAAATGCTTGCGCTTCCAGCTGTTTTTGTTCTTCTAAAATCGGTTTATCGTTTTCATTAATTGTACGAATTAAAGGCAGAGGCTCGGGTTTAAACTTTTGCCACTGCTTTAAAACTTGCGAATTTACAATGAAAACACTAAAAACTTCTTCGCCCTTTTCGGTTCTTACAAGAACTTTTTGCCCATGGTGCAAATTAGCACCGTCAGGCACATTTAAAGGATGAAAAGTATTTTTAATAATTCTGACTGCAAATTTCATAAAAATAATTATACAACAAATTTTGTTTATATTAAAATAAATAAGATGATAGTTGCGGACAACCTTACTTTTAAGAAAAACGACGTTGAAAAACTTCTTTTGAATTTGGATCAAAACCCTTATTCTCAAAAGAATAAAGACTTTCGCTATACTCTTTCTCTTGTTTACGAACTGATTGAAGAAGAATTTTGCGACACTTTTGATACCAAAAATCAAATTTTGCGCACAACTGACATTATTCTTGAAACAAAGGATAATATTGCAGATATTTTTATCACTCCGCCATATAATTTTGAATATTATCTAAAGTCAAAAGGCTCGCTGTATAAACTTAAAGCAAAATATAAGGGCGATAAATACGGCTATGACATTACTTTAGATATGTTGTTTGAATATTTTACGGGTGTTGATGAAAACCATGAATTTCCTCAAGATGTCAGCGAAAATTATCGTTTTTACTTTAATTTATTTCAGTTTGTCAAAAAAACAGTTGAAAAGTTAAATTTTATTCCTGCGGTTAAATTTAAAAAGGAAACTTTTTCAATAGTTTGGGAGCCATATTTTAAAAACAAAGATTACTTAAAATGCTACCAAAGTGTACTTGAAAACGACTTTTTAGACCCTGACACAACAAAAAAACTAATAGACAGATATTTAAACTACCTTATTTTTACATTTTTAGGTGTTAAGCATTACAAGTTCAAAGACTTAAAAGCTGCAATATACTTCACTAGAAATACCTCTCACAAAAGAATTTTAAAAGGCAACGACTTAGGGCTTGATATTCAAAGCTGGCTTGATGAAATGTCTTTGGGTACTTATGACATTATTCCCGTCTTTAACATTGAAAAACTGGACGATGAAAAATTCTTAATGCGAATTTTAGCTAAAGACAAGCTTAAAAATGAAATTATTGACCTTGAAGACCTTGATGAAATGCAAAAAACGCTCATTGAAAAACAAATCAACTGGGCAACAAAATATATTGAAGACTTAGAGGATGTTACTCTCGAGCTTGATTTATCAGGTGTTTATAAACTTATTACACAAATAACATACTACTTGGCTCAAGCAGGCATGGAAGTTAACCTGCCTGAGGGTATGGATAACGTTATTATCCCGCGTGCTTCAATAAACGCAAAAATTAAACAAAAAAGACTTGATGATATAAAAGAACTTCTGCAAAGTGGCTCAAGTTCAACAATTTCGCTTGATGAGATTATGGACTTTTCCATTGAAGTTGCTCTTGGTGAAAATGAAAAAATCTCGGCACAAGAGTTTCAACAACTTGCAAAAGATACAAACGGGCTTATTAAATACAAAGATAAATATATTTTAATAGATAGAGATGAAACACAAAAACTCCTTGAAAGACTTAAGAAAAAGCCTGATTTTGTTGTTAATAAAATGCAATTATTGCACCATGCACTATCAGGCAAAATTGACGAATACGACTTTGACTACGATGAAGCTTTTGCACGCATAATTTCAGACTTTACGCGAGTTGAGGATATTAGCCTGCCCAAAAATTTAACAGGCACGCTAAGGCCTTATCAGGAAATAGGTTTCAGGTGGCTTTATACCAATGTTACAAAGGGTTTTGGCTGTGCAATAGCTGATGATATGGGTCTTGGTAAAACAATTCAAGTTATCAGTTTAATTTTAAAACTTAAAGAAGAAAACAAGCTTAAAAAGCCGGTTCTTGTAGTTTGTCCCACAACTCTTATGGGCAACTGGGAGCGCGAACTTGAAACTTTTGCGCCGTCTTTAAAAACCTTTATCTACCATGGTTTTGACAGAGAATTCAGCATTGACTGTGACGTCATTTTAACCACATATGCTATACTTAGAATCGACCTTGAGGAATTTAAAAAACATACTTGGGATTTATTTGTAATTGATGAAGCTCAAAACATCAAAAACCCATCCACAAGCCAAACTCAGGCCGTTAAAACACTTAAAGCACAAATGAAAATTGCAATGACAGGTACGCCTGTTGAAAACCGTTTAAGTGAACTTTGGAGCATATTTGACTTTATTAACAAAGGCTATTTAGGCTCAATTAACGACTTTAGCAAAAATTACTCAGTGCCAATCGAAAGATTTAAAGAAACAACCAGAGCACAAAAGCTTAAAAAAGCAATTTCGCCTTTTATGCTAAGGCGTCTTAAAACAGATAAATCAATTATTTCAGACCTGCCTGATAAAGTTGTATTAGATGAATTTTGCTATTTAACAAAAACTCAGGCTGCGCTTTATGAAAGAGTTCTAAACCAGTCTATGACTGATATTGCAAACTCAGGCGGCGGAATTAACAGACGCGGAGCAATATTTAAACTTATAACATCACTGAAACAGGTGTGCAATCACCCTTATCACTACTTAAAACATGGTGATATGACACAAGGTGCTTCAGGCAAAACTCAAAAATTAATTTCGATTTTACACAACATTATATCAAACGACGAAAAAGTATTGGTATTTACACAATACAAGGAAATGGGTGCAATTCTTGAAAAAATTATTGCCGATGAATTTAATTTCGACCCGTTATTTTTTCATGGCTCATTGAATGTTAAACAAAGAGAGCAGATGATTAAAGAATTTAGCGACGATATAAACAAAAAAATTATGATATTGAGTTTAAAAGCCGGCGGATTGGGCTTGAACTTAACATCGGCTTCAAACGTTATTCATTACGACTTATGGTGGAACCCTGCGGTTGAAGATCAGGCAACAGACAGAACCTACCGTATCGGACAAGACAAAAACGTTATGGTGCACAGGTTTATAACCTTATCAACTTTTGAAGAAAAAATTGATAAAATTATAAAAGATAAACGTGAACTTGCCGATGCAGCAGTGTTTGCAGGCGAAAAGATTATTACCGAACTAAGCGATGATGAGATTTATGAAATTTTCTCACTTGCTTGAAAGAGAGTGAAATGCTTTTTAATTCAATACAATTTATATTTCTATTCGTACCGATTACCTTAAGTGTATATTTTGCACTAAACAGATTAAGATTGCTTGATATGGCAAAAGTTTGGTTAATAGGTGCGTCTTTGTTTTTCTACGCTGCACCTCATTTTATGGGTGAATTTAGCTATAATAACTTTTTATTTTTGCTTTTGGGCTCTGTTGCACTCAACTTTAGTTTGGGCTCTGCAATTTCAAATTCACTTTACAAAAGAAAAATAACCAAAAAAGCTCTTTTGATTTTTGGAATTATAATAAATCTTTTAAGTATAGGATATTTTAAATACACAAATTTTTTTATTGAAAATATCAATAATCTCTTAAACACAAATTACTCTTTATTTAATGTTGTTTTGCCTCTCGGTATAAGCTTTTTCACTTTTCAACAAATTGCATACTTAATTGACAGCTATCAAGGCAAAACCAAAGAATATGACTTTTTAAACTACACTCTATTTGTTGTGTTCTTCCCGCAACTTGTTGCAGGGCCTATTGTACACCATGGTGAAGTAATTCCTCAGTTTCAAAAACTAAGAAATAAATTTTTCAACTGGAAAAATTTATCAGAAGGTTTTTGGTTGTTTTTAGTCGGACTTTTTAAAAAAGTTGTCATCGCAGATACCCTCTCACACAGCGTCAATTTGGGTTTTGGAGTTGAAGGATTATCATTTTTTGAAGGCTGGATAGTTGTTCTTTGCTACACTTTTCAAATTTATTACGATTTTTCAGGCTATACAGACATGGCTCTTGGCTTAGGTAAAATGTTCAATATAAATCTGCCTGAAAACTTTAACAATCCATATTGCTCAACATCCATTCAAGAATTTTGGAGAAGGTGGCATATGACCTTATCGAGATTTTTAAGGGATTATATATATTTTCCTTTGGGCGGAAGCAAAAATAAATTTGAATATAGAACTTACATCAACATAATGATAGTTTTCAGTGTTTGCGGTCTGTGGCACGGGGCAAGTTGGATGTTTGTTCTTTGGGGTGTAATCCATGGATTGGGATTATGTATTAACAGACTATGGCAAAAAACAAAGATTAAAATACCCGAATTTATCCAATGGCTGATTACATTTTTATTTATCAATATTACTTGGGTGTTCTTCAGGGCAGAAAATATGCAAAGCGCAATTAATGTATTTAAAGCGATTTTCGGCTTTAACGGATTTTACTTGCCGCAGTTTAATAAATTCATTTTATTCTTTGAAAACCCTAAAATAAATTTTGATTTTGAATTGATACCCGCACTTCTTACAATTTTACTTACTTTTGTTATATTCATAGGCAAATACAAGCCTGATATAAAATTATTAACTCCAAATAAAATTTATATCGCAATTGCAGCAATAATTTTATTTTATTCAATCTTAATTATTGCAAATCCAACGTACGCTTCGCCATTTTTGTATTTTAATTTTTAAGGAATAGCAAATGAAAAAATATAAATCATTTTTCATACTAACAATTTTATCTGCCTTACTGTTAAGTATTTTTGCCTATTTAGGTGCAGATTTTATGATAAGAAAAAATGACGGAATATTTTTTAAAAGAGATGATTTATGTATATTTGTTTGGTTAAGCCAAAAAGAGAAAATTAACGAAAATTTAAACAAAGGAAAAGATACAATAGTTGTTTTAGGCGGAAGTAGCGTACTTTTCGGAACTAATTCAAACATTATAAGTGAAATCACTGGCAAAAATGTAATAAACTTAGGTGCTCACGCCGGAGTTAAAGATTATATTTTTATTTGGGCAAAAAAAGTTTTAAAAAAGGGTAATATCGTTATTCTACCAATAGAATTTGGTTGCGTATTGGATTATAACAAAATTTGCGATTTTAAAGCAAATTATATTCTTTCAAATGATAAAGAGACATACAAAAATTTTGACCTGTTAACCAGGGCAAGGTATATAGGCTATTTTTTAACTCATAGTGCAATTTGTTACAATAAAAATACCAAAAATGAAAAAATCAAAGCAATAAAAAATAATACCAAATACGGAACAATATTTGAAAAAATGTTCGACAGTAAATATTGGAACGAAAAGGGGGATGTTTTAAATAACTTTGGGCAAGATAAAGAAAAGATAAAACAAGCAAAAAATACCAAATGCCCTGTTTCAAATAACATAATATTAACAAAAGATTTCCTTGATTTTATCAAATGGTGCAATGAAAACGATATTCAAGTGTTTGTAACATACCCTGTTATATTTCCGTTTAATAATCTGGATACAAAAGAAGCTCAAGATTTTCTTGCAAATTACAAGAAAACGTTTCATAAAAACAATATAAATTTTATTGGTGAAGCAAAAGATTCTTATATGGAAATAGATGACTTTTTGGATTCTATATATCATCTCAACCAAGCAGGACAAAGAAAAAGAAGTATTTATTTAGGAAATCTAATTAAAGCTCATCTTCCTCAATAAAAATCATCTGAGCAGCGACAACTCTTTCGATTCCTGCTAAATCACGAACAACATCGCTTACCTGAAAACCGTTACGCTCAAGCATCATGCAGATTTTTTGGGCTTGGTTTTGTCCGCATTCAAATAAAATATAACCGCCATATTTTACATATTTTTTTGCCTGAGAAATAATTTTTTCATAAAACTCGTAGCCGTCGTTTTTAGCTAACAGTGCTGTTTTTGGCTCAAAGTCCTTAACTGTTGTATCAAGATTTTTATAATCCTTCTCGCTTATATAAGGCGGGTTAGAAACAACAATATCAAAGACTTCGCCCTCTCTTAAAGCACTAAAAATGTCCGACTTTCTATATACAACTCTTTTTATTAAATCCA
>CALUYC010000110.1 GCA_944324895.1 Candidatus Gastranaerophilales bacterium | reverse complement strand
TATTTGTTTCCTTCACAGGCGCACCGATTACCCTTTCAAGCTCTGCGGCGTTAACATTGTAATCCAGCAGATTGGAATAGTAGCTCAATTGTGCATTTAGATACGTATTTTCAGCATCTTTAAATTCAATAGCATTACCAAGACCAACCTGATATCGCCTAAAAGCTTGGTACTGTTGCTCTTTTGCTTGTTGAAGCGCAAGTTTTGCAACGCCCAAACTGTCATGAGAATTTAAAAGGCTAATATAAGCGCTTTTAACTTCTAAATATACGTTTTGTTTTTCCTGTTCAAAATCTGCGGCATACTTTTTATAAGTAGCATTAGCTTCATCCAGCTGTTTTTTCAAAGAAAGAATATTCAAAGAAGTATAGTTAAACTGAACACCAAATTGGTAACCGTAATCACTATCTATCTGCCTTCCGCCATGGTCGTAAGAACCAAAAGCGCTTAAGTCAGGCGCAAATGCTCTTTTTGCACCTCTAATATTGAGTTCAGCGGCATCCATCTTCTTTTTAGCTGAAAGCAATGACGGGCGTGATTCCTCTGCAGTTTTTATTAAATCAGGAAAGTTAACATCATACATTTTTGTGTTCAATTTATCTTTCAGAACAACATTTTCCATTTGCGGTATACCGACAGCATTTGCAAGTTCAACCGCTGCAAGCTCTAAAGTGTTTTTAGCTTTAATTAAATTAACTTTAGCATTACCAAGGTTATATTGTGCTGTTGTAACATCAATTTTTGCCTTTTTACCTATCTTGTAGTATGCATCAGCTTGTTTTAACTGCAATTCATAATCTTTAACTGTGTCTTCATATACAATCTTTTGCGCTTGTGCAAAGACCATATTATAATATGCAACTTTTACATTATAAATAACACTTTCGATACTGGTTTCAGCGTCATAGCGTGAAGATTCATAGTTTCTTTTTGCAACATCCGCCATGGCTTTTGTTTTACCAAAGTCAAAAAGCAACATGTTTGCACTAATCGTAGGCACATAGAACATGTTATATCTTTGAGCCATCATTCTTGAATAAATGTTATTACCCATGGTGTTTAGCATATCGTTTCTTGAATAACTTAAGCCGGCACTTATTGTAGGGAAATAATTTGCCCAAGCTTGACCTATTCTTGACTCATATATTTGAGAATTGCTGATGGCAGAAACAATAGCCGGATGATTTGAAATTGCAAGTTTAATACAATCAACCAAACTAACTTCACCGTTTAACTGATTATATTCTATTTTAGAAGCAATCTCTGGAAATTTTGTTTCATACATTCCTTCAGCTTCCTTAGAAGACTCTTTTCTTACTTGTTCGCTTTGCACTTTCTTTTTTGCATCATCTTTTGCCTGTTTTTTAAGACGTTTTTTTGTCTTTTTTTCAGGCTTTACAATGTGCACTTCATCCTCAACTTCAGCTTTTTCTTTTTTAAACTTAAAAAAATTCTTCTTTGGTTTTTCCTGAGGACTCTCAACAGCAGTAGAATTATCGGCCTGTTTCTTTTTAAACAAAGAAAAGGCATATACACCCTGCAGATTAAATATAAAAATTGAAATAATTAAAAGCGTTGAAAATATCTTCTTCATATTAACTAGTACTCCAAATCCTTTTGGGTTATTTCACGTTTGGGGAACCTATCCACAAATTCCTGAACAATTACATAAAATGCGGGAGTTAAAACAGCACCAAGTGTACATGCTGCAATCATGCCTCCAAATACGGTAGAACCAACCGAAATTCTTGAGTTTGCGCCGGCACCTTGGGCAAAAATCATCGGAAGAACACCTATGATAAATGCAAGCTCAGTCATCATAATAGCTCTAAACCTAAGTTTTGCGGCCTTTATCGCAGCATCCCTAACGCTTAGACCATTTTTCTCATGTTCTTCTTTTGCAAATTCGACAATAAGAATCGACTGCTTTGCAGCAAGACCAATAAGTGTAATCATACCAACCTGAGAATATATATCAAAAGATTGATTAATCATCATTTGGAAAATTAGCGCGCCCAGTGCGGCAATAGGTGAAATTAGAAGAACTGCAACAGGAATTGTATAACTTTCATAAAGCGCGACAAGGAAAAGATACACAAACACAAGTGCCATACCGACAACCATAGCGGTTTGGCCAGATGCCTCTCTTTCCTGAGCAGATGTACCTGACCAATCAAAAGTCATATCAGAAGGCAGTGTTTGTTTAGCTACTTCCTCCATAGCATTCATAGCGTCACCCGAGCTTTTACCTGCGGCCTGCTGACCTTGAATTTGAACTGATTCATATTGGTTATACCTTGTAATAGTTGCAGTACCTACAGTTTGTCTTAGTTTTACAACAGATAAAATAGGCACCATAACACCATTTTTATTTTTTACATATATGCCCGATAAATCAGTTGCTTTATCGCGAAATCTGCTTTCAGCTTGCATTTGCACCTTAAATACACGGCCATACTTGTTAAAGTCATTAACATATCTTGTACCCAATGTAGAGCCAAGAGTGCTGTACAACTCTTGCAAATCAATATTTTGAGCCATGGCCTTTTCATAGTCAATTTCAACTATGTACTGAGGAACATTAGCCTGAAAAGATGTATAAACACTTGATAGTGCAGGGTTTTGATTAGCAGCAGCAATTAGTCTTTGTGCCCAACTTTCAAGCTCTTGAGCAGTATATTCACCTTGGGACAACATTTGAAATTCAAAACCGCCCATCATACTCATACCCATAATGGCAGGCGGAGAAAATGCAACAATAGACGCCTCTTTAGTATTTGATGCAACTGCACGCACCTGATTAAGAATAGACACATGGGATAAATCGGTAGATTTACCTTGTATTTTTCTTACGACCCAACTAAGAGGGTTAATTCTTCTGTCTTTATACTCTTTAAGCTGAATAATAACTGTTGATTGGTTTGTTGCACCATCACCTCCAAAAACAGTCAACTTTTCAGCGTTAATACCATCTATATTTCTAATCTGTTCTACAAATTTTCTTGAAACATCTTCCGTTCTTTGTAATGATGCACCATCAGGCAATGTAATACTTGCTAGGAGCATACCTTGGTCTTCATCAGGAATAAAGCCGGTTGAAATTGTTTTAAAACAGAAAAGAGTAAGTGCAACTATTGAAATATAAAAAATGGCTACAAGCTTTTTGTTATATACGAATTTTTCAACAAATTCCATGTAAAAATCTTCGACTTTTTGGAAATATTCGTTAAATTTTAAAACAACAAGCTTTAATTTTTTTCTTATAAATCTGGCAAAAAGTTTAAATTGAGGGTGCTTTGTTATACCAATGCCTTTTGCGTTTTCATCATGCCTGCCCAAAAAATGCGAACACATCGCAGGCGAAAGAGTAAGCGCGCAAATTGCAGAAATAGCTATTGACACAGCAATACAAACAGCAAATTGTTTATACATAACGCCTGTCATACCACCCATAAATATAATTGGTACAAATACGGCCATTAAAACCAGTGCCATAGCGACAAGGGCTGAACCTACCTCTTGCATTGTTAATTGTGTAGCAATAATTGCGGACTTGCCTTCTTTTATGTGCCTGTTTACGTTTTCAATAACTACAATAGCATCATCAACAACAACACCAACCGCAAGTACCAGTGCAAATAACGACAAGAGATTTATAGACATGCCAAATGCTTTTAGTGCAAAGAAAGTCCCGATAAGCGATACAGGGATTGTAATGCAAGGCACAAGAGTGGCCATTGCATCACCCAAAAATAAGAATATAATTATTACAACAATAATAGCCGTTAAAAATATTGTAAATTCAACCTCTTTCATAGACTCATGAATAAAATCGGCATC
>CALUYC010000109.1 GCA_944324895.1 Candidatus Gastranaerophilales bacterium | reverse complement strand
GAGTATTGATTTTGTACGCAGTTTCTTTGTCAGATTCTGCCTTATCCACGTTTGTGTATGCTGCGCAATGAATTATTATATCAGGGTGTGCCTGCTTGACAAATTCACTTACGGCATTTTTGTCTGTAATATCAAGATTTGAGATGTCTGTAGGTATGACAAAAGCTCCAATATTTTCAAGCATTGGACATAAATCTTGACCAAGCATACCGTTTGCACCCGTTACCATGATTTTCATTTTAATGCAGCCTTTTTATTTTCTATTGATTTAATCCAGTCTTGATTATTTAGGTACCAATTAATTGTAAGCTTTATTCCTTCTTCAAAAGTCAAGGACGGTTCCCAACCTAACTGTGTTGTGATTTTATTGTTATCAATAGCATAACGTCTGTCATGGCCTAGCCTGTCTTGGACATATTCAATCGAGCTTTCATCTTTGCCCATTTCGGCTAAAATAATTTTTGTAATTTCAATGTTTGTTTTTTCGTTATGTCCGCCAACATTATAAACTTCACCGACGTTTCCTTTATGCAACACAGTGTTTATTGCTTCACAGTGGTCATACACATACAACCAGTCACGAACATTTAAACCGTCCCCGTATACAGGAACTTTTTCGCCTTTTAAAAGTTTTGAAATAAAAAATGGAATTAATTTTTCGGGATATTGGTAAGGACCGTAGTTATTGGAACATCTTGTTGTTAAAACAGGTGTTTTGTATGTTTCAAAATATGCTCTTGTAAGCATATCGGCACTTGCTTTTGATGCGCTATACGGTGAATTTGGTGCAAGTGGTGTTGTTTCATAAAAATAACCGGTTTTACCAAGCGTTCCATATACTTCATCGGTTGAAACCTGTAAATATCTTTGGATTTTGTACCTTTTTGCATTTTCAAGAAGATTTAGCGTGCCTTGCACATTTGTTTCTATAAAAATTTCAGGATTTAAAATAGACCTGTCAACATGGCTTTCTGCGGCAAAGTTAACAATGCAGTCGACCTCGGATACAATTTGTGAAACAAGATTTTTGTCGCAAATATTACCATGTACAAATGAGTAGTTTGGGTTATTTTTAACGTCATTAAGGTTTTCTATGTTTCCTGCGTAAGTAAGGCAGTCCAAGTTTATAATTTTGTAATCAGGATGTTTTTTTAACATGTGTCTTACAAAACAGCTGCCTATAAACCCTGCGCCGCCTGTTACCAATAACTTCATAGTAAATCTTCCTCTTTTATATCTTTTAATAACGGTTGTTTTTTATCTTTTTCGCTCAATATTGGCTCGGTATCCAAGCCGTATTTTTGCCAATTAATATTTATTACAGGGTCGTTCCAAAATATCCCTCTGTCATTTTGCGGCGCATACTCTCCGCTTGCTTTATACAAAAGTTCTGCTGTGTCGGACAAAGTTAAAAACCCATGCGCAAAACCTTTTGGTATATATAACATGTTCTTATTTTCTTCACTTAAAATTGTGCCTGTCCATTTGCCAAAAGTTTCAGAGTTTTTGCGTATGTCAACGGCAACATCAAAAATTTTACCTCTTATGCAGCGGACAATTTTGCCTTGCGCATGTGGATTACTTTGGTAATGAAGTCCTCTTAAAACCCCATAAGAAGATTTTGAGTGATTATCTTGTGTGAATTCATCTTTTATGCCGTTATTAAAAAAGTCGGTCTTCTTGTATCCTTCAAGAAAAAAACCTCTGCCGTCTTCAAATACTTTTGGCGTAATAAGAATGACATCCTCTATATTGGTCTTTTTAAATTCAAAAGGCATTATTCCCTCTATTCTAAAATGAAATTATACATTAAACAAGCAATTAAAATCAATATAATGTTAAAAACCTGCATAATTTCTTATGCAGGTTTTTTAAAACTTCCCTATCCTTAATCTTTATTTATTTTATGTTAATTTAATTGCGCTGTTTTTAATGCTGTCATCCATTGCTTGATCTAGTGATTCAAGTTCAGCTTGTGCAGCTTGAAGTTGTGTTTCAACTTGAGTTTGTTCAGCTTCAAGTTGTTGGTCACGTCTGTTAACATCTGCCATAAGTGCATCTTCGTAACCTTGGAATATAGAGTCTAGAGCCATTTGTTGTCTTGATTGCACTAAAGCTGCTTGGTCTAGTGATGTTTGGTATGCGCTCCATTCAGCTGATGTGGGGTCAAGGCTTGCAGCTGAGTTTTGAAGCTCTTTAACAGCTGACATATAACTGTTTGTTATTGAGCTATATTGTTGGTTTTTCATGGCATTTATAAAGCGTTGAGTATATTGCGATTGGTTTGCAATAGTCTGCCTTTCTTGGCTGATTTGCAACAGCCTGTATTGCAGATTTGATGTTCTTTGCTTTAATGCCATTTTTCTGAGTGAAATTGTAACCCAGCCCATGACTGTCTCTCCTTTGTTAAGTTCCTCGTGTAATTTGATTTGCTCTCTTTACTCTTATATAAAAAAAATTTATTTTTAAAAATTGCTTTTTTATTTGAAAAATATTAAGAAATGTTACGAACTAATATTCAATTAATGCATTAAAAGTATATACTTTTTCTCTAAAATTGGCTTATTATCTATATTTTGCCATTTTCAAATATGTGCTTTAATGTTATAATTTCTCTATGAAAAAGATGATTGTTATTTCAGGAAAACAATACTGCGGTAAGGACACACTTGCAAAAATTTTGCTTGAAGAACTTGGAACCTTTAAAAGAGTTGGTATTGGTGACGCTATAAAGATAAAATACGGCAAAGAGCATAATTTAACATTTGAAGAAATTGAAAGAAATAAACACCTTTATCGCGCGGATTTAATAAAATTAGGTAATTGGGGGCGAGAACAGGACCCTGATTATTGGCTTAAAAGTATAATTGATTTACCCGAAAATGTTATTGTACCGGATGTTAGAGTCGAACATGAGATAGAACTTTTTAAAAAACATGGCGCTTTTGCTGTTCGTGTCGAAGCCAGTTTTGAAAACCGTTCTAAACGTGCAACAATTACAAACGCTGATGATCCGACAGAAACCGCTCTTGATAATTATGCCGCTTGGGATGCTGTTGTGGACAATAATTCCGACTGTGAACATTTAAAAAAACAAGCACATGAGTTAATTATTAAACTTCGCAAAAATTATTTGTAATAAGGTTAATGTATTCAAGAATTTGTGTAAAATATTCCAAATCGCATTCACCGTTTGCAATTATGTCGCAGTTGTCTTTTGCAGGCATTACGTATTTTCTGCCCGCAGCACAGACATATTCCCAATGTTTTAGAGCATTTTGATGGTCTTGATTTCTTAGTTGGGCTCTGTCTAAAAATCTTTTTTTTCTTATTTTGTTATTTAAATCGATATAAATTTTAATATCAAACATATCATGCACTTCTTTGTATGTTGCAGCCATTCCCTCAACAACAATGATTTTTTTACTTTTAATTTCTATAGCCTCAGGCACGCTTATGCCCGTTCCGTTCACCAAATACTGTGGTATTTTGACGTCCTTGCCGTTTGCAAGTTTTTCTATGTCATCTCTTAATAGGTCTAATTGAAAATTAAGAGGGGAATCAACATCGTAGCCTGCATCTCTTAGGGCATCGAAAGTGCCATACTGCTTGATTAAATCTGAAATGTCGTTAAAATAATTATCTGTATTTATGATTGAAATAGGTAAATTGTTATCATCTATGCATTTTTGTATCTGATTGCATATTGTTGATTTTCCGCTTGCCGACTCACCTGTTATAGATATTAAGATTTTTCTTTTAGGGTTGTTTATCAGTCTGTCTAAAAAGTTTTCCAAGAAATCCGACTTCACTTGAACCAAAAGACTTTTTTTGGCTTTCTTGTCGTAGTTAATTATTTGTTTAAATTTTGTTTTTAAATAAAACGCAAGAAATTCCCTGCCGATTCTTGTGTCAAAATTCGGCTTTTGAATTTTTTCCGATTCTTTATTGTCAACTAAATCTCTGATTAAAGCGTTCATGTGAATATTATAATAACTCTAAAAATATTTTATTGCTAAAAGTTGAATTAAATTCTTAACACTTAAACATATTTCTTTATAATTTTTATTTAGAGCACCTTCTTTTGCTAAAAAAATTAAACTCTGATAACCCTGTGCTGATTGTATTTCGCCACTTTTGGACAGTGTTCGATAAGCTTCTCTTGTAAGTCTTTTTATTCTGTTTCTTTTTACTGCTCGTTTGTGAATTTTCTTGCTTACAACAAAACCTACCCTTGTGGGGTAGTTTTGTTCTTCTTTATTTTTTCCGCCATACAGAACAAAATTTTCGTCTGAAACTATTCTTTTTTGATTGTAAGTAGCGGCAAAAGCACTATGGCTTGTTAATCTTTGTTTTTTACTAAGCACGATTTTTAGCTGTAATTGCTAGTTTGTGGCGACCTTTAGCACGACGTCTGTTGATAACACCTCTGCCGCCGGGTGTTGCCATTCTTGCGCGAAAACCGCTGACGTTTTGTCTTTTTCTTTTTGTGCCTTCTAATGTTCTGCGCATTTATTTTCTCCTTGACTTTGTTTTATTATCAGTATTAACTATACTAAGTAAAACATAGCGGAGTGTCAACTTATGAGCGTTAACATTTGTAATACAGGCAAAAAAATCGGTTTTGTAGGTGCCGGAAAAATGGCGTCAGCTATTATGGGCGGCATTATCAAAAGTTCTTTTATAAATCCTGATAATATTTTTGTATACGATGTAAGTGATAACGCACTAAAATCAGCAAACATAAACTTCGGTGTAAATACACTAAATTCTATAGATGAACTTGCTAATTGTGTTGACGTTATTGTAATTGCAACAAAACCCTTTGTAATAGCTGATGTCCTTGAAGAATTAGAAGGTAAGACCCAAAACAAGCTGGTTGTTTCGATACTTGCAGGTGTTACAACCTCAAGGATTGAAAGTGTGTTAAAAAACACGCATGTTGTGCGCGTTATGCCAAATACGCCCGCTTTTGTTAATGAAGGAATGTGTGCAATTTGCAAAGGTAGCATAGCTAAAAGTGATGATGTAGTTTTTGTCGATTCAATGCTCAAAAATATTGGCAAAACTGTTCAAGTTGATGAAAAAGACATTGATATTGTGACGGCTGTTTCAGGCTCAGGCCCTGCTTTTTATTATTATATTATTGATTTAATTGCTCGTGCTGGTGAAAAATTGGGGCTTGATTACAATACTTGCCTTACTTTATCGGCGCAAACCGCATTGGGTTCGGCTAAAATGATGTTAAAAGGTGACATGGCGCCAAGTGAGTTGATAACCGCTGTTACTACTCCTGGCGGATGTACCGCTGTTGGTAATGACGTTCTTAACAGTTCTGATTTGGAACAAATACTTGATAAGACTATAAAAGATACTATGGAAAAAGCAAAATCTTTGGGCTAATTACCTTTTAGAACGTGAAAGCAAGAAATCGACTTTGTCCAGTTCGCTTTTTTTGTTGCCAAGCATGATGTCTTCGGCATCTTCAAGTATTTTTGTAATCATAAATCCGTTTTCACCGTCAGAGCGGGGCTTTTTGCCTGTTTCAATGCTTTTTATAAAATGCTGACACTCAAGCTTTAGCGGCTCTATTTCAAGGTAGTCAAAAATTTCAATACTTTGTTGTGCAGGAGTTTTATTGTCAAAAATTTGCAATTTATTTTCCAGTAAAGTGTCATCTAAAATAGCTGTAGCTTTATCGCCGCGAACAAGTAGCGTGACACGTTTTTGCGGATGTATCCAACTGTCACTAACGTGAGCTATTACACCTTTTTCAAATTCTATTGTTAAATGGGTAATGTCAAATATGTTTTCGTATTCGGCGCAACAACCCGTTGCATTTAAAACCTTTATTGGGTCAAGCCCTAAGACATGCGCTATCATCGAAACATCATGAGGTGCCAGGTCCCACATGACGCTCCTGTCATTTTTAAAGTAATTAATATTTAATCTGTCACTTTGTACATATTTAATATTGCCTAAAACACCTTCTTGTATGAGCATTTTTAGTCTGTTTACGGCGGGGTGGTATAGTAAAAGGTGACCTACCATAAGGATTAAACCCTTTTCATCCGCTAATTCTTTAAGTTTTTTAGCTTCTTGTGCAACTGTAGAGATGGGTTTTTCAACATAGACGTGCTTGCCCGCTTCAAGAGCTTTTCTAACTAAATTAAAATGAGTATGGCTTGGTGTTACAATGCAAACGGCTTTTATTTCAGGGTTATTTAGAACTTCATCAAAGTTCTTTGTTGTATGTGTCCCGTCGTATTGGGCCTCAACCATTTTTAAATTTTCATCATCTATATCACAAACTGTGTGCAGCGCCTTTAGATTGTAAAAATTTCTTACAATGTTTCTTCCCCATATCCCGCAACCGACTACAGCTACAAATTTTTCCCCTAATTCCTTATTTTGCATTTACTTCACCTGTTTGATTCTGCTTAAAAATATTCTATTTAAAATATTTTAATTATTCAAGTTAAAAATATATTAAAATTTTGTGATATTATTTTTCTATGAAAAAGAGAGTTTGCTTACAAAGTTTTCCTGTAGATATTCTTACATACCAAAATGCACTGGACTTTTCGATGAGTGCTGTAGACAACGGGGAGAATTTTCAAATTATTACAATTAACCCTGAAATGATTGAGTGTGCTAAGAAAAATAAGGACTTTGCAAATATAATACAGCATGCCGAACTTGTTGTTGCAGATGGGGTGGGTATAAAAATAGCACTTAAATTAAAGGGTGTAAACCAAGAAAGAATCGGTGGTGTAGATTTATCCCGTTCACTTATAGAGCTTTGTGCTAAAAACGGATTAAGACTCGGTCTTTTAGGTGCCAAAGAAGAAGTTATTTCAACACTTGTCGATAAATTAAAAAGTGAATTTGAGAATATTAACATAGTATTTTCGCACAACGGATATTTTGATGATGAGAATGTTCTTTTGTCCCAAATTAAAGATGCTCGTCCGCAAGTGTTACTTTGCGCTTTGGGTTCTCCTAAGCAAGAGTTTATAATCCACAGATTAAAAGAAATGTTACAAGGTTGTGTAATGATTGGGGTGGGCGGCAGTTTCGACGTATTTGCAGGTTTTGTACAAAGAGCACCTATTATATGGCAAAAACTTGGGCTTGAGTGGCTTTATAGGGTCATTAAACAACCGCAAAGATTTAAACGCATATTTCCTACTTTGCCAATATTCTTGTTTGAGAGTATAATTGATAGTGTAAGAAAGTAATTTGACAGTTTATTGAGGTCTTAGAAGAATTGAGTAGTTTTAATAAAACAGCAAGACAAAATATATTAAAGATGATTCACTCTGCTAAATCGGGTCATCCGGGTGGCTCATTGTCTTGCGTTGAGATATTAAGCGTACTTTATAACAAAATTATGTATGTACCTTGTGAGTGGAAAAAATCTCCTGACTTTGAAAAACGCGATAGATTTATATTGTCAAAAGGTCATGCGAGTGCTGCACTATATAGTGTACTGGCACAAAAAGGCTTTTTCCCCTTGGATGAACTGTTAACATTTCGAAAACTGGGTTCAAGACTGCAGGGGCATCCTTCAACACGTTACGGACTTGAAGGTATCGAGGTTTCAACAGGTTCACTGGGTCAGGGGCTTTCAATAGCTGTTGGTGTTGCACTGTCTTTGAAATTAAACAATAATCCTGCTAGTGTTTTTGTACTTTTGGGTGATGGAGAACTTCAAGAAGGCAGCGTTTGGGAAGCACTTATGAGCGCAAGTCATAAAAAACTTGATAATTTAATAATTGTTATTGATAAAAACCGATTACAAATTGACGGTGACACTGATGAAGTTAAATCATTAGAGCCGTTGGATAAAAAACTTGAAGCCTTTGGCTGGAATGTTAAAAGTGTTGACGGGCATTGTGAAACAGAACTTGAGAGCGTTTTTAAGCTGGCAAAGGATTCGAATAAACCGTTTGCAATTATTGCAAACACTACTAAAGGTACAGGTATTTCGTTTATGGAAAATAATGCAGGTTGGCATGGCAAAGCGCCTAATGACGATGAACTAAAACGCGCACTGGAGGAGGTAAATGCTTAAAAAAACTATTGAAATAAAATCCCCCAGAAATGCATATGGTGAAACGCTCGTAGAACTTGGTGCTCTTAATAAAAATATTGTTGTACTTGATGCTGATTTGTCATGTTCTACTCAGACGTGTAAATTTCAAAAAGCTTATCCTGAAAGGTTTTTCAATTCTGGAATTGCAGAGCAGGATATGATGTGTACTGCCGCCGGTCTTGCAACAGAAGGAAAAATCCCTTTTGTAAGTACGTTTGCAATGTTTGCAACCGCTCGTTGCTTGGACCAAATAAGAAATTCAATTTGCTATCCAAAATTAAATGTTAAAATTGTAGCTACTCATGGCGGTGTTACGGTTGGTGAGGATGGCGCTTCCCATCAGGCTTTGGAAGACATTTCTTATATGCGCTCTATTCCCGATATATGTGTCATTGTTCCTGCTGATTACAATGAAGTAAAACAAGTTGTAAAATACGCAAGTGAGATATACGGCCCTGTTTATATAAGGATTGCAAGGACAAATTTAAGGTCAGTATTTGATGATGATTACAAGTTTAATCCCGAACGCGCAGTTAAAGTGTGTGCCGGCAGTGATGTTACAATAATTACTAATGGTGAAACATTATATGATGTAATAAGTTGTGCTCAAATGCTAAAAGATAGAGGTATAAGTGCTGAAGTTCTTCATGTGCCTGTAGTTAAACCTTTTCTTGCAGCAAGTGATGTAATTGAAAGTGCCAAAAAGACCGGAGTGGTAATAACTGTCGAAAATCACAGTATTATTGGGGGTTTAGGCAGTGCGGTATGTGAAGTGCTAAGTCAAAATCTTCCTACAAGAGTATTAAGAATAGGTACGCCGGATTGCTTCGGGCAAAGCGGTGAACAACGTTCTTTACTAGAATTTTACGGACTTACTGATAGTAAATTGTGTGAAACAATAAGCAGATATTTGGATAAAAAATGATAGTTGTAAGAGATTTAATTAAGCAATATAGAAATAAATTTGCCCTATATAATGTGAATTTGCACATTAAGCCGGGTGAGTTTGTTTTTCTTGTCGGTTCTTCAGGTGCCGGTAAGTCTACTTTAATGAAAATGTTATATCTTGAAGAACGCCCAACTAGAGGTACTGTGCTTGTCGGGGGTATAAACATTAATAATCTTGCACCAAATAAAATCCCTAACCTCAGAAGGTGTATGGGTATTGTTTTTCAAGATTATAAGCTGCTTCAGAACCATACAGTTTATGACAATATTGCCTATGTTATAAGAACAATGGGTGTTTCATCAAAAGAAATTGAAGCAAGGGTTTACGGTGCGCTTAAAGTTGTTGGACTCGAGGATAAATATAAATCTAAACCATGTGAACTCTCAGGTGGAGAACAACAAAGAGTTAGTATAGCGCGTGCTATTGTTAATGGCCCTCCGCTTTTAATTGCAGATGAGCCTACAGGCAACCTTGATCCTAAAAACTCCATGGAAGTTATGCAAATTTTGGAGCAGGTTAATCAAAGAGGTATAACAATACTTGTATCAACACATGACCATGCTATTGTTAACCACTTTAGAAAAAGAGTTATTACCCTTGAAAAAGGGCAGATTGTAAGAGATGTTCAGGCAGGTACTTATGACTAACGGAACAAGAAGAAACAGGTTAAAACAAAAAGTCAAGTCTCATTTGCCTAAAGATTGGCTTACAGAGATTAGAATAACATATCGAATTTGTATTGAAACAATAAAAGGCGTTGCACAGGCAGGGCTTATTAATATAGCTATAATCACCACAATGGCTGCTATACTTACAATATTTGGCGCAATTTTCAGAACTACACTTAGCGTGTCAAGCATGGTGGGGGCTATGGGTTCTGTGCTTGAAATTTCTGCGTATTTAAAGCCGGACGCGGATGTTAACCAAACAGTAAAACAAATTAGAGGTTTAGAACATGTTAAGGGTGTTAAATATATTTCACGTGAAGCATCTTGGGCAGAACTAAAAAGAGAAATTGAAATGCCTGATGTTCAAAATCCTTTGCCTGATACTTTGCATATAAAAGTTGATGATCCCAAAAATATTGAAAAGGTAATGCATGAAATTAAGCCAATATCGGGCGTTAGTGACTTAAGTTATGCAAAAGATTTGGTTACCAAATTTCAGATGATTAATAAAATTAGCCACACAATTACACTGGTTGTAGTAATTATTGCATGTATTTTGACAATTACGATTATAAATAATACAATCGAATTGGTAATTCAGTCACGCAAAGAGGAAATTGAAATTATGCGTTTGATGGGCGTATCTAATTGGTACATAAAATCTCCGCTCGTTTTACAAGGGGCTATTTATGGATTTTTAGGCGCTTTGGTTGCAATTATTCCAATTAATATAGTTCAGGGATATTTGCAAAAAATGCATGAATTCTTTATGATGCCTGCTTATTCTTATTCGCAAGGACTTGTAGTATTCTCGGTTCTTCTTATTGGAGTTGCTTTTTCGGCAGGCGGAAGTTTTATGAGTATAAAAAAACACCTTCAGGTATAATTATAAGATATGGATAATAACAGAATTAACCCACAACAGTACGTAGAGGAATTTAAAGACATCCCGCCGATGCCAAATGTCATGGTGCGCGCGCTTGAGGTTATCAAAAATCCTCAAACCGGTATTCGCGAATTATCTAATATTATGTCTGTAGACCAAGCTATTTCGACAAAAACTCTCAGCCTTGTAAACTCAGCTTATTACGGTTTTCATCAACAAATTACATCCATAAATAAAGCACTTGTAATTTTGGGTATGATGAAGGCAAAAAATATTATTATGAGTTTGGCTCTTAAACAAATGATGACTGCCCAAGGTTCGCGCGAATTATGGGAGCATTCCACTAAATGCGCAATAGCCTCTGAGATGCTTGCTGAGGAATTTAAAGTTATAAACCCTGACGACGCTTTTGTTATTGGTTTTTTACATGATGTTGGAAAAATTCTATTAAATGCAAAAAATCCGATTAAGTATTCAAAAGTTCGCTATATTGCTCAGCAAAATCAGGCTGATTTGGTTGAAGTTGAAGACTCTTTCTTTGGTACAAACCACTGTGTTTTGGGCGCATTAGTTTCAAAAAAATGGCAGTTGCCCGTAATTTTAACAAACTGTATTAGGTACCATCATAATCCTGTGCAATCTTCTTTGCCTGCGGCATGCGGTATAGTTTATGTTGCCGATAGACTCGTTCAGCCAAAAATCCCCAATCCTATTTTGGACCCAAAGATTATGGATAGGCTTGATATTCAAATAAGCGACCCGCTTGCATTAAGAGAAAGTATTTTGGCGCGTGCCTCTATATTCTTAAAAGAAATGCAAAGTCCGACTTAATTAAACAGACCTATTTGTCCGTTAGGGTCTATATAGCTTATGCCCAAGTGTTTATATGCTGCTTTTGTTGCGCGGCGTCCCCTGTTTGTGCGTGCAAGCAGGCCTTTTTGCAATAAAAACGGCTCATAGACATCCTCTATTGTTCTTATATCTTCCCCAAGTGCAACCGAGAGTGTTTCAATGCCCACAGGGCCGCCGTCATAGTTGTTTATAATCAGCTCAAGGAGTGCTCTATCAGTATTATCAAGCCCTAAATTATCGATACATAGCGAATCGAGTGCTTCTTTGGCGATTTCTTTTGTAATTTTTCCATCATATTTTACAAGAGCGTAGTCTGCAGTTCTTTTTATCAATCTGTTGGCAATTCTAGGTGTTGCTCTTGAACGCGAGGCTATTTCCAATGCGCCTTCGTCGTCAATTTTTATGTTTAATATGTTCGCACTTCTCTTAATGACTTGCGCAAGTTCTTCTATTGTGTAAAATTCCAATCTGTGTATTATGCCAAATCTATCGCGTAGTGGTCCTGAAAGAGCTCCGGCTTTCGTTGTTGCACCAATTAGTGTAAATTTTGGTACAGGTACGCGCATAGTTTTTACACTTTGACTTTTTCCTGTTGTCAAATCTATGAAAAAATCTTCCATGGCTGGATATAAAATTTCTTCAGCAACTTTGTTGAGCCTGTGAATTTCATCAATGAAAAGAATTTCCCCGCCTTTTAGCGACATCAAAATCCCAATAATATCTCTTGGGCGCTCAAGTGCAGGAGCTGACGTAATTTTGATATTTACTCCTATTTCGTTTGCTATAACTCCTGCAAGCGTTGTTTTGCCTAATCCGGGAGGCCCGTAAAACAACAGGTGATCAAGCGGAATATTCCTTTTTTTGCCTGCTTCTATTGTGATTTTTAATGTTTCTTTAAGCGCGCTTTGTCCTATGTACTCGTCAAAAGTTTTTGGGCGGATATTTTTTTCGTAAGTTTTATCGTACTCAAGCTCTTTTGTGTCCAAGTCTTGCGATTTGCACTTAGGCGCATCGTTTGATGCGCCTTTGTGGTTATTATTTTTATTGTTATCGTCTGATATAATCATTTACCTTAAAAATCTTAAATAAATGTATGCTGTACTCATCAACAGTGCAACTAATGTGGTAAGCGCACCGTATTTTAAGTAATACATAAACGAAATCGGATGTCCATGTTTTGCGGAATTTTCACTTACAATAACGTTTGCTGCTGCACCGATTATTGTTAGGTTGCCACCTAAGCAGGCACCCAATGATAAACACCACCAAAGCGGGTGAGCATACTGAGCTCCCATAGTTTGCGAAATTGTAGCAAGCATTGGTGCCATTGTTGCAGTGTAGGGTATGTTGTCGATAATACCTGATAACATACCCGAAGCCCAAAGGATAATCATTGCAGTTGCGCTTTGAGAACCGTTTGTTACTTCAAGCAACCAATTTGCCATAAGTTTAATACCGCCTGACGCTTCAAGGCCGCCTATAATAATGAATAAACCAATGA
>CALUYC010000108.1 GCA_944324895.1 Candidatus Gastranaerophilales bacterium | reverse complement strand
GATAAACTTGTTTCTACAAGTCAAATGGGAGATGCTATTTGCGAAGAAATTTTGGTATAAAACTTTTAAATTTCTTTTTAGCTTGTTGTTTTAATGGTTTAATATAAAAACATTTACAATCCTTGAGCTTTTCCCAACCGTTATTTAGTAGCGATGCCTTGTAGGTTTCATATAATTTACATAGGGCATCGCTTTTCAGGTGCTCTGCCCTTGTGTAATATTTTGTGAATCTTTCCTCATCTAACGGGTTGTAGTTGCTAAAGTGAAACATAACAAGTTTTTTGTCATTAACTCTAAAATGACCGTTTTGAAAATCTATTTTTCTTTCGTGTAAGTTCCAAGGGGCGACATTTATGCAAGGGCTTTTATTTACTTTTATTCCATCAAAAAATATCGGTGCAAAGTTCATCGGGAGTTGATCCACAAATATTCCGTTTGCAACATCAATTTTACAGTTTGTTTTTAGGTTTTCTTGCCACCAGTTTATAAGTTTTTTTGTTTCGGGGGTGTTTTTTGCGGCAAAGAAACCGAGATTGTATATGCCGTAGTTTGTAAAAGTGTTTTCACTCGGTTGCATGCCATCAAGTGCGATTGGGGAAAATATATGTGGCGTTAAAACCGCATTATGGTTTTTTAAGTCGTTTTCAATATCTTCAAGCGAATCAAAAAGACAAGTGTCAGGGTCAAGGTATATAACTGTGTTGTTTGTCTTGAATAAAAAATCAAACACAAACGGTTTTATTGCCGTATTTAATTCTACAATATCGTAGTTTTCTGTCATGTATCCAAAATTATCAATACCTATATTGTGCGCTTCTATAATATTAAAATTTGCAAATGTTGAATAATCTATTTCTTGCGATAATTTGTCGCACAAAACAATTGTAAAATTGTAGTTCGGGTGATATTTTAACACGCTGTCACCAAGTGTTTTTGCTTGTGCCAGATAGTTGTTTGAACAGATTGTAAAAATTGCATTCATTTTAATTACCTTGTTAATGTTTTTGTAAAATTAATGTAATACCTTGTCCTTTGAGAAAAAAGTTTATTTTAAATTTTAGAAGTATTTTGAGTAATAAAGAATATAATTTTACCATTCGTCTGATTGATTTCTTTTTATACGTGTATTCTGTCATTATTGGCTTAAATTTGCCACCTTCCAGCAATCTTTTCATATTTTGCATTTGCACATTTCTCCACCATTCAAGATGTATATTGGCAAGTCTTTCAAATTTTACTTTTTTTATATCCAGATTAAAAGAATGTGCCAAGTATAAAAGGGATTTTTTGTTCCATTGTAGAAGGTGGTGAGGTGGCATGTTTAGAAAATTATTTTCAGCATTTTTAATAAAACCATCATTGTTTGGGGCTGAAATTATCAGTAAGCCATTTGGCTTGAGACATTTTAACCCTGCCTCTAAAATCTCCTTAAAATTATCCAGGTGTTCTATAATTTCAAACAAGACTACAACATCATACTTTTCTTGGTTGTATTTAGCATGTTCTTGCACGCTTTCGTTTTTTATATTCGCATTTTCTTCTAAGGCCAACTTGATAGCTTCTTCGCTAAAATCTAGACCTTGGTAATAATCGCAATTGATGTATTTTCTGAACTCACCCTTACCACAACCTATGTCAAGGACTTTGTCTTGTTTTTTTATGAATTTTGATGCATATTCATATTCATATCTGTCTGCTCTATCAAAATACCAACTTTCTTTTTGCAGATGACTGTAGTATGGGCTATCTCCCGATATTGTTGGGTGAAAGAATTTTAATCCGCAATTTGGACATTGATAAAGTTTTATTGTTTTAGTGTTTTTAAACAGGTATTCGGAATTAAACCCGTCTTGCATATAGTGCTTTATAATATCACTTGTGTCTACAGTTTCTATTCTTACGGTTCCAACAGTGTTGCATAACGGGCAAATATTTTGCTCTCTATAATTTTTTTTAAATCTAAATTTTATTTCTTTACAAATGTTTTTTGGTAAAATTGTAAAACCATGCAAAATATCTTTAATAAAGTTGTTGTTGTTTATATATGATTTCCATAAAATCTTGCTAAATTTAATTCTGGATATATGCCCCATACCTGTATGAGTTGCTACATATTTTTTTTGTTCGTCCGTAATAGTTTTATTTATGCCTTTTTTAAAAACGGGATTTGTTTTTATCTCTACTTTGCCAAGGGGAATTTGATCATTACCATGATTAAAATAATCAGGTTTATCACCTATTAGTGAAAATGGTATTCCCATTTCTATGCTGTAAAAAGTATATGAGCCAATAAGGTTTGAGCAAGCGTATTTAAAGTGCTTTAAAATGTTGTAAAATCTTTGTGCATATTTTATGTCAAATGCGTTTCCTGCGGTATAAACAGGGATGTTATTTTCAAGAAATACCTTATGCTGTCCTTTGTTTATATCATGCATATGCAAACAAACACAGACAGGTTGCATGTCTTTTGGAAGAGATTTGATTGTGGAGATAAAATTTGGCAAGTCAAATATCGTTTCTTCTGTAGGAATGGAATGGCAAGGAAATACAATCGTTCCTTTGGCATTTTTGTCCTGCTTTATTTTATGATGTCTTCTATACCATATAAGCGGCGGAGTTATTATATAACAAGGTTTTTTACTTTTTTCCATAAAGGCTTGCTGTTTTTCTTTGGAGAAAACAAACATTGCTTCAGAATTGTTATTTAATTCATGGTTGTAAGTGGTAACTTTCGGCTCCATGCCATGCATTGAATATATATGTAATGGCAAAAAAGAAGGGTAAAATGCTTGTTCTCTATAATATTTACCAAAAGAATATACTTCACTTGGCCAATACAGCCACTTTGCATTGCCTTTGTTTGCATATTTTTCGTCACAAAGTCTTAATAATTCTTCTTCACTACACCCTTTATAGTCAAACATTATTGCTCCAATTCCTTATTTAATTCATTTTTTATCATTAATTCTATCATATCTTTAAAATTTAGCGAATGTTTAAAGCCTAATTTGTTCTTTGCGTAACTGCAATCGCCAAGTAGTGCCCCCTTGATATTTCTGCCAATAATTTTATTGTCAAGGTTTATGTATGAATACACATTATCAATTTTGAGATAATCTGCGCAGATTTTAATTATGTCTTTAATAGTGTGTAGTTGACCTGTGGACAATATGTAGTTATCACCGTTGTTTTGCTGTAGCATAAGATACATTGCATATGCATAATCTTTTGCATAGCCCCAGTCTTTTTTTACATCTGTGTTACCAAGAGTAAAATTGTTTATTTCGCCTTTTTTTATTTTTACAAGATTTTTAACTATTTTCTTTGTAACAAAATCATCAGCCCTTCTTGAGCTTTCGTGGTTGTATAAAATAGCGCAGGAAACATGTGCTCCCTTTTTCCTATAGTATTGAGCAAGCTCATATTCACTAATTTTTGCAAGACCGTACAAACTTTTTGAACAAAATGGTGTGTTTTCGTTTTGAATATTTGTGGATGTATTGTCAAACATTAGGCAGGAGCCTGCTATAACAACTTTTGAATTTAAAAATTCTGTAGCAATATATAAAATATTTGATGTTGATTTTGTGTTGTAGTCATATAAAAGTTTTTCGTTTAATATTGCGCTTTTATTTTCATCTTTTGTATTTTCAGAGCTATTATGAAATGCTGCAAGGTGGTATATTTCATCAGGGTTAATTTCAATTAAAAGTTTTTGTAATTCTTCAAGATTGTTTAAATCTGTATTGTAAACAACGGGGCAAATATTTTTGTTTTCGAGATATTTTTTAATTTTTTGCGAGTTTTTGCTCAGGTTTTCTTTTGTAATGCCATAAACCAAATACCCGAGATTTGACAAAATTTCGCACAGATAACTCCCGTCTTGTCCGTATATTCCTGTTATAATTGCTTTTTTTGTTTGTTTTTTCATATAATATCAGTTGAATTTTGGAAAATAGTTTAGTTCGTACTTTAGAGCTTCGGGTTCTCTTTTTGAAATAATTTTTGCCGGTGAACCCGCCCAAATCTCGAGCTCCGGTATACTTTTAGTTATAGTAGAGTTTGCACCTGTGATACAACCTTTGTTTAGGGTTACTCCAGGTAAAATAACCGTTCTTGCTCCAATCCAACAGTAATCGCAGATTTTTACTTTGGAGTGTGTACATTCAAAAATTGGACTGTTTTTAGAATGTGTAGCCCCAAAAACGTATGTTTGAGCCGTCATTGAAACATTGTCACCTATCTCAAGAGGTTCTCCAAGGTAACAGTTTCTGCCGATTACCGTATGATTGCCGATTTTTATGTCCTTTCCGCAGAAAAAACAACCCATGTGGATAAAAGTGTTTTTACCTATTTCATATTTTAAAATTTTTCTTAGGTAAAAAACCCTTATTTTAAAAGAAGGTATGTATGTAATTATGTAATTGTATAAATAATACTTAAATGCTTCCATAACTTAAATTAACCCTATTCCAGTACAGTGTGAATTAATGCTATTATATCAGATTTTTCTATATATTCTTTTTTGTTATTTTCTATTAGGGAGTTCGGGTTTTTGTATATATTTGCCCATTCTCTAAAAAATTTAAAAATATCACTTGTGCTTAACTCAAGGTGCTTGTTAAATTTCATTTTCCTGTCTTTAAAAAAGTTTTTCAAGTATTTTGTGGGTGATATTAAAAACGGCCCTTGACAATAACTTACAGGAAGTAAATTTTGATGACACTGTATATGTACAGAGTGAAAATCAAAGAGTTTTTCAATCATTGTTTGAATGTAGTGAATATGGTTTGACCTGTTTAAGACTATTATTTCCGAATTATTTGGTAAGAATATACAGTTATGTGCATTTGTGGCAGAAGTGCAAACAAGGCTTTTGCATTGTGAAAGCAGTAATATGTATTCGTAAATACCAAGTTTTTCCGGATGAACAATTTTGTACCCGTTTCTTTTAAATTCTAAGGCAATTTTTTCTTCCCCAATTGCCCTGCTGTTGCCAATAAACTCTTTGGAGAAAAATATTTTTTTGTCTACCTTTATTTTCTTTTGTTTTTTTATGACATTTTCTTTAATTTTTTCTATTGTTTCTCTGTATTTTTTGTGGCATTTGTCATTTAAAGAGTATGAAACCTCTGGCACTATTACATTTTTAAATCTTACCGGTTTGTTTACCTGTATTAGGTTTTCTTCTTTTAGTCCGAAAATTTTCAGCATATCAAGCTGTTTTTTATTTGGAAATGTGTTGCTGATAATGTACGCCGCTTTATATTTTTTGTTTTCATTATTCAGAAAAAACCACAGCCTGTTTAAACTTTCAAATAAAAAATGCCCAAAGTGCCCATGCATGGCACCGATAAATACGACATCTTCATCAATATATTCTATTTTTTCCAATTCAACATTTGGAGTAGCACCGACATACCTTTGCGGGTATGGTAAGTGAAAATCCCTGTTTATCCTTGTATTTTTTGAAAGTTCGACAAAATTGTTGTTTTCGTCGCAGACACCGCCATATTGATTATTTTCTTCTATGCCTGTTTCAGATATCTCTAATGGGTATATTATGCCATTTTTAACAATTTCTACCTTTAGTTCATCTTTGTTTGTATAGCTGTATTCGTTATCTTTTTTGTGGAGAGAAAGCAGTTCTTCTCCACAGTAATATTCAACTGTTCCCATTTGATACCTCTTGTTGTTTATATTATTTCAATTTCAGGTAGAGGGAAAATAAATTTTCCGCCATTTTCCAGATAATCTTTTTCTCGCTCAAGTATATTGTTTTTAAAGTGCCAAGGCAATACCAGAAAATAATCAGGTTTCATCTCTTTTGCCTCTGCCTCTGAAATTATCGGTATATGAGTACCCGGGGTGTATGAACCAAACTTATCAGGGTTAACCTCGGCAATATATGATATATGTTTTTGTGTTAAGCCGCAAAATTGTAGCAAAACATTGCCTTTTGTAGAGGCCCCGTAGCCTATTATCTTTTTCCCGTCATTTACAAGGTTTTCAATCAGACTTCTTAAATTTTCTTTATGTTTAAATGTTTTATTTTTAAATTCAATATAAGGTTTCAGGGTTTTTAATTCCATGTCTTGTTCTTGCTTTAGCATCCAATTTATTACAGGGGCGTTTTCTTTATAGTGTGCATCTTTTTTGCATGCACTTATAGCAAAGCTGCCCCCATTGATTGAATTTGTGACTACATCGATAATTTTTAGTCCGCATTTTTCCAGCATTGATTTTACAACGCCAAAAGAATAAAATTCAAGATGTTCATGACATATAGTGTCGTATGAGGTTGTTCTTAGCATAGAGGGCATGTAACTTTGTTCAAAATGCCATATTCCATTATCATCCAGACATTCTTTGATGTCTTCTATGAATTTTGCAGGGTTTTCAAGGTCGTAAAACATTGCAATAGATGTAATGATTTTCGCCTTTTTGTTATTAAATATTTCTCTGAATTTTTCTGCGCTAAAAAAGTCTGCGATAAGTGTAATGTCATTTGTATAATATTGTTTAAATTTTTCTCCTGTCGGGTCTATGCCAACTTTTTTACATTTTGTTTTGTACGCTTTTAGTGATGTTGCGTCATTGCTGCCTATATCTATTACCAAGTCGTTTTCGTTGAGTTTTACAAGTTTTTCCAGTGAATTTATTTTTCTTGTAAGGTGGTTGACCATTGAAATATTAAGACCTGAGCGATATCCGTAATTGTCTCCGTACATTTCATCCAGACTGTATGATTGTTTCATTTGTAACAACCCGCAATCACTGCAAAAAACCAAATCCAGAGGTCCTTTTGTTAAATTGTCTGCGCTTTCTTTATCTTTAGGGAATACACCTGTTAAATACTGTTCGCCCAGTGACAAAACATTGTACAGATTTTCACTTTCACAAAATCTGCATTTTTTTATTTCAGTATACTTCATTGCGCTTTATTAAACCTCTAATACTCTATAATTAACTCACAAACAATTTTATTATAAACAAAATAATTGTAAAATTTTAACCTTCGTTATTATTGTTAAGAAAAGTAAAGTTTAGAGGTGTTCCAAAACTTATGTCACATTTTGCAACTTTACCGATAATTTCTTCATAATACCTCGGATGCAAGCCGTAATTTGGCCTAATCGAGCGAACATTTTCAGACGTAAACTTTTCACCCTTTTTTATATCCTTAACCACAAAAAGAGAACGGGCATGTTTTCTTGAATTTTCATTGTATTTGTAGCTCACCTCGCCCATAAGCTCTTCTGTTTTTCTGACAGATTGTACCATTTGGGAAAATTCGTTCGGATTAAGTGAAAACTCGCAATCTGCACCACCAAGACTTCTGTCTAAAGTGAAATGTTTTTCAATAATTCTTGCACCAAGAGAAACTGCGACAATTGGGGTCTCAAGCTCAATTGTGTGATCGGAAATGCCTACATTGACTTTAAATTTTTCTTTCATATCTTTTATGGTTAATA
>CALUYC010000107.1 GCA_944324895.1 Candidatus Gastranaerophilales bacterium | reverse complement strand
AATTTAGAGCCGTCGTTTAATATTATTCCCCAACTTACAACCTTAACTTTTGGTTGTCCAAAATTACTTACTGATAAATGAATGTAAACATCTTTGCCAGTTCCTGTGTATCCTATACCTCTAGCAGATGGTGAGAAATTAAACCTTAAAACACTTTTTGATTTTAAACTTGTTTGCCAAAGGGCAACAACAACAGCTAAAAATGTTGCTATACTTCCGCATATACTTCCAATGGCACTTACCGCTTCCCAATTTGTAGACATTATATTACCTCTTTATTAACAATGATTATATCAAAAAAATAATATGCTTATTTACGCCACATTTGCAAGTAACCAAGCTCGAAACTCGACAACTCTATGGTAAATAACTAGAGAGCATAAGCTCTCTTTTTTAATGCCCATCCCTGAGCGATTCGCCCGCTGTTAAATTAAAAAAGTCGGTTAAAACCGACTTTTTTTTGGTATATATTTTAAAACTTAAAGCATTTTTCCTGAAAATAATTTTTCAAAACGGGCCATTGCCTCAACAGTATTTTCTCTTGAGCCAAATGAAGTTAATCTAAAATATCCTTCGCCATTTTTACCAAAGCCTGACCCCGGAGTGCCAACCACCTGAATATTATTTAACATATAATCGAAAAACTCCCAAGAAGTCATGCCATTTGGACATTTTAGCCAAATATAAGGAGAGTGTTTCCCGCCGGTATACCAAATGCCGCATTTATCAAGTGTTTGAGAAATGATTTTTGCGTTTTCTTTGTAATATTCAATATTTTCTTTTATCTCTTTTTGTCCTTTATCACTAAACACAGCTTGTGCGCCCCTTTGAATAATATAGGGGACACCGTTAAATTTAGTGGTTTGGCGCCTTAGCCAAAATTTATTTAACTTTCCAAGGTTCTCAGGAACTATTGTATACCCGCATCTGGTACCGGTAAAGCCTGCTGTTTTAGATAAAGAACAAAATTCTATTGCACAGTCTTTTGCGCCTTCTATTTCGTATATGCTTCTTGGTAAATCATCATCACAAATAAAACACTCATAAGCTGCATCAAAAAGTATCACAGCGTTTATAGTTTTGGCGTAATCCACCCATTTTTTAAGCTGTTCTTTGTTATAAACTGCACCTGTCGGATTGTTGGGCGAACAAATATAAATAATATCGACCTTTTGTGTCAAATCCGGCATTGGCAAAAATCCATTTTCTCCATTTGCATTAGCAAATACAACCTTTCTGCCTGCCATAATATTAGTATCAACATAAACAGGGTAAACAGGATCAGGAACAAGGACAGTGTTATCTTTTGAAAATAAATCCAAAATATTACCAAGGTCGCTTTTTGCACCATCAGATATAAAAATTTCAGAAATATTTAAATCAACATCACGTCTTTTATAATAACCCTTAATCGCACTTTGCAAAAACTCATAACCTTGCTCGGGACCATAGCCTCTAAATGTTTCTTGAACACCCATTTCATCAACCGCTTTGTGCATAGCCTCAATTACTGCTTTACAAAGTGGCAGGGTAACATCGCCAATGCCAAGTCTTATAATTTTTTTGTCAGGATTATTTGCACTAAATTCAACCACTTTTTTTGCGACGGTTGAAAATAAATAGCTTTGCTCAAGATTTAAATAATTCTCGTTTATATTCATATTTCCTCTTAATATTTCTGTACCGTAAAAATTATAATACAAAAATTTTAAATTGATACTTTTAGCTTAGCCTTGCGAGCAATATATTTTATTTTTTACCTCAATAAAATAAAACATAATTTTAAGAGGATTAGAGGATTAATGAAATTTTATAAAAAAATTGCGCTTGCATTATTTACAATAATTTTACTTAACAGTGTTGTCTATGCAAAAAAGACGGTTGAACAAATACCAAGTACAAAATATCCGGATTACGCCTTTGCTTTTGTAGGCAAAGATAAGTTTGAAGGTTTTAACAGAAAAATGTTTGTTTTTAACCAAAAAATGAATAAGTATGCACTAAGGCCAATACACATTGTTTGGGCGTCAATTATGCCAAAATATGGGATGGACAGAATCCAAAGCGCATACACAAATATCGAATACCCTAAAAGACTTGTAAGTACGCTCTTGCAGAGAGATTTTAAGGCATCAGGTCATGAAACTCTCAGATTTATAACAAACACCACACTGGGACTTGGCGGTATGTTTGACCCTGCTGATAAATGGTTTAAGTTAGAGCCCCTAAAAGAAGATGTTGCTCAGGGTCTTGCAAAGTGTAAGGTAAAACAAGGTCCTTATTTAGTTTTACCGTTTATAAACTCAACATCAGTGCGCTCGGTTCTAGGTTCTCTTATTGAATGTCCTCTTGACCCGTCGATGTACATTGGAAGTCCAATCACAGCTGCAATTAAGGCAGGCTTGCTTATAAATCGAACAGCATACGCACAACCCGTCATAAAAATGGTAGAATCTAATTTTGCTGACCCGTACGATATTGCAAAAAAAATATGGGGGCTTGAAAGATTTATAAAAGAAAACAACTATGACAGAGAAGAAATTCTGGAACTTGCACTAAAAGAATGCAGACAACTTTTAAAAGAAAATGAAAACGCGCAATCCGTAAATGTGCAAGACGACAAAAGCGAGAGCGGCAATTTAATTGTTGATGACGCAATTAAAGGCTACGCTTGGTACGATAGAATTGACAAAAATAATCTTAACCTCAGCGATAATCGTCTAATTCCTGATATTATTTTGGAAAATTTCAATCCGCAGTGTCCGGTTACAGATGCAATGAGAACTGCTCTATTTGAAACAGAAGGACTCGTCGACAAATCTATTTGGAGTGAACTTTCAATATGGAACAGGTCTTTTGCCAAAAAAATCAAAACTTCATCTGTTAACGTTACACCAAAAAGAGATGACTATAAATTTAAATATATCTTACAAAAAGACAAAAACGCGCCGCTTGTTATAATTTATCCCTCTATCGGCGAAGGTATAACATCGCACCATTCTGTTGTTTTTGCAAAAATGTTCTACGATTTAGGTTATTCAGTTATAATCCAAGGAAGTCATTTCCATTGGGAATTTATAAAAAGCTTGCCCGAAGGTTATAGACCCGGCATACCAAATCAAGATGTTGCATATTTAAGAGAAATTAGTGCAAAAATAATTGAAAAGCTGGAAGATAAATACGAGTGCAATTTTACCGACAGAACAGTCATAGGCACATCTTTTGGTGCATTTGCAACACTTTTTCTTGCGGATATGGAATCAAAAGAAAATACTCTCGGTATAACTCGATACATTTCAATAAATCCTCCTGTTGAACTCTTGTATGCCGTAAATGTAATTGATAAAAATAATGAAAATAATATCCAAAATATAGCAGACATTAAAAAACAAGTTGCGCTCAGTGCCTCAAAAATTATTCAACTCTCTCAACAAAAAAATGAAAATAAGGAGAATTTTAAGCTTGATATGTTGCCTTTTAGCAAGGATGAGGCAAAACTTATAACCTGTTTTGTTTTAAGACAGAAATTATCTGATTTAATTTTTACACTTGAAAACACAAAAACATCTAAAAGAACAAACATTTACAATCTCATCAACAATATGAGTTATCAAGATTACATAGATAAGTACATTATGCCAACAAACTGCTGTACAAAAGAAGAACTTAACAAAAAAACAAGCCTGCACTCAATTAGTAATTATTTACGCACAAATGATAATTATAAAATATATCACACACTGGACGATTATCTTGTAAATGAAATGCAGCTCAGGGATTTAAGAGAATTTTCAGGAAAAAATTTAATACTTTTCGACAAAGGTTCACATTTGGGATATTTATACAGAAAAGAATTCAAAGACGAGCTTTTAAAAGATATTCAACCAGTCAAGAAATTACTTGCAAAAGAATAGGTTTTGAATTTTTTTTAAAGGTCCTCTTTTAAACTTTGAACCAAGGTAGAAATTACCGTTTTTATCCCATCCCTTGTTAATATCTTTTCTTAGTATCTTACCTTTAGAAGCAAAAATATTACCAAAAAATGCAATTATTTGTTCATCGTAGTTTTTTGGCTCTAAAACTTTTGGGGCATTTAGCATCTTTAAGTATAAATCACTATCATTATCAATTTCAATGACTTTTTTAAGGACATCATCAAGGCTTTTAAAGTCATTAACAAAAACAAAAGCCTCGGGATTAAATTCTTTTATTGCAAGCGGATCGCCCCAATATATAGGAATAGTTCCTGCACAAAAAGCATCAGTTATTTTTTCGGTTATATATCCTTCATTGGAAGAATTTTCAAAAGCTATTGTAAATTTAAACTTATTTAAATATTTTATTTTATCCTTAACCTTAAAACCCGTATTATTTAAAAGACCACCCGACGAATTAACTTTTTTGTATTTTGATAAAAGCTTGAAAAAATCAACTCTTATTTTATCCGCAAAAAAATAATTTGAATAAACAAAACTGCAAAATCCTCTATTTTGTGGCATTTGAGGGAGTTCTTGTTTTTTTCTTAATTTTTGTAAAAAATGATAAATCGGAACTCTTAAATATCTTTGCTTAAAATCAATATAATCAAAACTAATAGCGTAGTCATAAGTATTGAAATCAGGTGCAATATTTTCTCCACTATAGAAAATCCTTGGGCAAGAGTACTTTTTGTACTCATTGCCATAACAAGAGCAAATAACAAAATCAGGATTTTTATCATCTAAAATAAAATCATAATTATCTTTTAAAATACTTATAAAAAAATCATTTTCAAAAGTATGTTCTTCCCAAAAATCGCAAAAATAAATACGTATTTGCTGCATTTTACCCTCTTGTTTATTTTTTTTGGATAATTTTATTTTATTTTACAACAATTAAAATGTTTGTGGTAATATATTTACGCCAATTTAAAACGGAGAAAGCAATGAAAAACAACTACTCTAAACGCACAAAAATTGTAGCCACAATAGGGCCGGCAGTTGATACAAAAGAAGCTATTGAAGAACTAATAAAATCAGGTGCAAACGTTTTCAGACTAAATACATCCCATGGAACAATGCAAGATCACAGGGAAAAATTTAATCTTATTAGAGAAGTAGCACGAAAACTTGACATATATTGTGCAATTACGATTGACCTTCAAGGGCCAAAAATTAGAGTAGGCAATCTTCTAAATGAAATCAATTTAGAAAACGGTCAAGAAGTTATTTTTCAACATATGACAAACCAACAAGATAAAGACATAATTCCCGTTGACTATGAAGGCATTGCAAAAGATGTGCAAAAAGACAGTAAAATTTTATTGGACGACGGCAAACTTGCCGTTAGAGTTAACAAGGTCGAAGGCAACAAAGTTTATGCGACCGTTACAAACGGCGGAATTTTGAAATCAAGAAAAGGCTTAAATATCCCCGGTTCAACTGCAAGCCTTGCAGCCGTTACAGATAAAGATATAGAATACATCAAATTTGCAACCGAAATGAAAGCAGATTTTATCGCACTTTATTTTGTAAGAAAAAAAGAAGATGTGCTATTGGCAAAAAAATATATAAATGACTTTAATGCAAACATTCCGGTCATTGCAAAATTAGAAAAACCTGAAGCAATAGATAATCTAAAAGAAATAATATCTGCAGCTGACTGCATTATGGTTGCACGCGGAGATTTGGGTATCGAGCTTTCTCCCGTTGAAGTACCGATTTGTCAAAAACTTATAATCAGTGAATGTAATAAGCAGAAAAAACCCGTTATAGTTGCAACACAAATGCTTGAATCTATGATATACGAACCGATACCCACTCGCGCAGAGGTTTCCGATGTTGCAAACGCAATAATAGACGGTGCGGACGCCGTTATGCTCTCGGGCGAAACATCTGTTGGAAAGTTTGCAATTCAAGCAGTTAAAACTATGGCTCAAATTGCGCAACATACTGAAAACAGTGTATTTTACGAGTTTGACAAAGATTTTGAAATGTCTGAGGACTTAGCACTTACAAGGCAAGCCATAGTGTTTGGTGCAGATAAAATGCTTAAATATGTAAATGCAAAAGCGGTTTTAAGTTTTTCGCATTTTGGCTATTCAACACGCCTTATGTCAAAACTAAAACCCTCGGTACCAATTATTTTAGTTTCAGATTTAGAAGAAACTTGCCGCAAAATGTCGTTAGCATGGGGCGTTTATCCGTTTCATAAAAAATGGGATAATGTCTTAACAGGTGACTTGCTTTTAAAAATTGATGAATTTTTAACCAACGAAGCCGGATTAAAAAATGGCGAATACGTTGTCATAACAGGTTCTGCGCCAAACTTAATTACAGGTAGAACAAATTTTGTAAGAGTTCATAAAATTGGTACATAATTTACTAAAAGTTTTCTGCGCCAATATTATAATACTCAAAACCAATGTCTTTAAGTTTATCCGAGCAGTATAAATTTCTGCCGTCAAAAATTATAGCAGAGTTCATAACGGATTTAATTTTATCAAAGTCAGGATGCCTAAATTCGTTCCATTCTGTCAACAAAAGCATACAATCTGCATTCTCAAGTGCCTTATATGCCGTCTTTGAATAAATAATTCTGTCGGCAAAATGATATTTAGCACAATCCATAGCTTTTGGATCGAACGCTTTTATGCTTGCGCCCATATCAAGAAGGTTATTAATTATTGTAATCGATGGTGCTTCGCGCATATCGTTCGTTTTTGGTTTAAATGAAAGCCCCCAAACGCCTATGGTTTTACCTGTCAAATTACCGTTAAATCTTCTTGCAATTTTTTCAACAAAAATATCTCTTTGGTCTTTATTAACCTTATCAACTGCACGAATTATACTCATATCACAGCCGTTTTCAGTGCCTGTTTTAATAAGTGCTTTAATATCTTTTGGAAAACAGCTGCCACCGTATCCAAGAAAAAAAAAAAAAAATTTATTTCCTATTCTTGAGTCCATAGAAATACCAACACGCACCATCTCGGCATTAGCACCGACTTTTTCACACAAATTTGCAATCTCGTTCATAAAAGAAATTTTTGTTGCTAAAAAAGAATTAGCCGCATACTTTGTCATCTCGGCAGATTTTACATCCATTACAATTACCCTGTTACCAGTTCTGCAAAATGACGAATAAATATCAAGCATAATTTTTGTTGCCTTATCTGAATTAGAACCTATTATAATTCTGTCAGGATGCAAAAAATCATCAACTGCATTACCCTGTTTTAAAAATTCCGGGTTTGAAACAACATCAAAAGGATAAGCGGTGTTTTGTTTAATAATTTCTTCAACCTTTTTAGCAGTACCCACAGGGACTGTAGACTTGTTAACAATAACTTTATATCCGTTCATTGATTTTGCAATGGACTCAGAAACTTCATAAACATATTTTAAATCTGCTGAACCGTCTTCCTCCTGAGGAGTTCCCACAGTTATAAAACAGACATCAGATTTTTTCACAGCCATTTCTAAATCATCAGACAAAACTAATCTGTTCTCGGCCAAATTTGTTTTAACAAGCTCCTCAAGGCCTGGTTCGTAAATTTGAATAATTCCTTTTTTTAAAAGTTCAATCTTATTCGGGTTATTATCAATACAAATGACGTCATTACCCATATCTGCAAGACATGCCCCTGCAACTAACCCTACATAACCTGTTCCAATAACCGTAATTTTCATTTTTAATTCCTATAATTTTATTTTATTATAAAAAAATTTTTGATGTATTATAAAATCATAATTAACAATAGAGGAAGTTAAATGCATATTTATCCGATAGCAATGACACTTACTAAAAGCAAGTATAAAACTATACAAAATAGGGCGAAATCAAATAAAATACCCATTCAAAATAAAACAACTCATTTGTCAAATACAACAAATATTTGTTTTGCAGGTAGTGTTGGCTATAAAGAATCGTCAAAATTAATAGAAATGCTAACGCCAAGCTATATTGAAGATAATATCCTAATTCAAAATGAAGAAGGTAAAACACTTGTGCATACTCCATACTTTATGATTGCAAACAAAGCAGCAGAAATGTCACCTCATAAATTCAGACAAACTGTGCTTATGAAAGATAATAACGGCAAAACACCAGTGCACTATCTGTCCGATGGAGTAACCAAAATTTTTGCAACAAATGCGCCTGACGAATTTAAAAAAGCCATTCTTGTACAAGATAATAACCGAAAAACACCTTTGCACTTTGCATACGAAAAACCCAAAGAAGTAAGTGTAATTGGAGATTTTGAACCAG
>CALUYC010000106.1 GCA_944324895.1 Candidatus Gastranaerophilales bacterium | reverse complement strand
TTTCTAATGCCGCCGCCGATGTCAAAAACAATTTCTCTTAGAGTTGTTCCCATAGGAACTTCAATAAGACCAGTGTTATTAACTTCACCTGTCAGTGCAAATGTTTTTGTACCTTTTGACGTTTCCGTTCCGAACGAAGAAAACCATTGTGCGCCTTTGTCGATAATAACAGGAACATTTGCAAGCGTTTCGACATTGTTAATTAACGTCGGTCTGCCAAACAAGCCGCAGTTTGCAGGGAATGGCGGTTTTGGTCTTGGCATACCGCGCTCGCCCTCAATAGATGCCAATAATGCTGTTTCTTCGCCACAAACAAAAGCACCTGCGCCTTCTTTAATATGAATATCAAAATTAAAGTCGCTGCCCATAATATTTTTGCCTAAAAAGCCTTTTTCTTCAGCTTGTTTAATTGCAATTCTAAGTCGTTTAATTGCAAGAGGATATTCTGCACGAACATAAATGTAAGCTTCATCAGCACCTATAGCGAAACCTGCAATAGCCATACCTTCAAGAAGCTTATGAGGATCACCCTCCATAACAGACCTATCCATAAAAGCACCGGGGTCACCTTCATCGCCGTTGCAAACTACATATGATTTACCGCCTCGATTGGCAGCAGTAAAGCGCCATTTTTTACCTGTAGGAAACCCGCCGCCTCCGCGACCTCTTAAGCCTGATTTTTCAATTTCATCTATAACAGCATCCGGATTATTTTGTTCCAAAACTTTTGCTAATGCTCTATAACCGCCCACTGCAACAGCTTCATCAATGCATTCTGCATTAATTTCACCACAGTTTTTAAGCGAAGTACGGGTTTGTTTTGCATAAAAGTTAATTTTTTCATTTTTATAAACATGATTACCGCTTTTTGGGTCGGTATATAAAAGTCTTTCAACCGGTTTACCGTCTTTTATATGTGAATTAACGATTTCCTCAACATCATCCGGCTTAACCTTAACATAGGTAACATCAAAGTCAGGAATAATGACTAAAACACCTTGTTCGCAAAAACCATGGCAGCCTGTAGGAACAGTTGTCATCTTATCATGTTCAGTAAGAATGGATACATCAGCACCCAGCTCGCGAAATTTTGCCATTACCTCATTAGAACCATTTGCAATACAGCCCGTACCGTTGCAAACAAGAACTCTTAAACCTTGTTGTTTAATAAGTTCTATTGCTTTTTGTCGTTCTTGTTCAATATCAATATTTAATTTTTTAACTTGCGTATCCATTCACCTAACCCTCATTCTCTTGTGCAACTATAGTATCAATAATAATTTTAATAGCATCAGTGGTCATCTGCGGATAAACTTTACCGTTAATAACAACAACGGGTGCTAAACCACAAGCACCTAGACAACTTACCGTTTCAACAGAAAAAAGACCGTCGTCAGAAGTATATTTACCTTCCTGAAGATTAAATCTTTGAGTAAGGTATGTGTAAACAGGCATTGAACCACGCACATGGCATGCTGTGCCGTCACAACATTTAACCTCGTATTTGCCTTTTGGCTCAAGTGAAAACTGCGCATAAAAAGTAGCGACCCCAAATACGGTCGCAGGTGATAATTCGTCAATCTTTGTACCAATGTAAGTAATGGCATCTTGAGGCAAATATCTAAATTCTTCCTGCACTTTTTGCAAAATGGCAATCAGATTTGATTTTTTTGCACCACAAGAGTTAATGATGTCATCAACCTTTTTAAAGTTAATGCCACCTGAGGTTTGAGTGCTCATGAATTTCTCCTTTTTAACTAACAACCCTATAACAAATTATTGCACGCTGAATTATTAAAATCAAATATTAAATTGCCTAAATACTCGCTTTGGACTATACTTAAAATATCGAATGGGAATTTTAAAATGTCAAAAGAAATACATATTACAGTTTGTTTAGGCAGTTCGTGTTTTGCAAGAGGTAATGAAGAACACCTAAACTTCATAGAAGATTATGTCGAAGAACATAATCTTGATGCAAAAGTTGATATTGCAGGTTCGCGTTGCGAAGGAAAATGTGCTCAAGGCCCAAATATTACAATAAACGGTAAATTATACTCAAATATAACAAAAGATAAATTAAAAGAAATACTTGATAATGTCAGGGGTTGATAAATGGACAAATTATATCCTGTTTATACGCTAAATAACGAGTGTCACGACTGTTATAAATGCGTTAGGGAATGTCATGTTAAAGCAATTAGTATACAACAGGGGCATGCATCCGTTTTGCCTGAAAAATGTATTGCATGCGGAAATTGCGTTCAGGCATGTCCAAACAATGCAAAAAGAGTCAGAAATGACATAGAAAAAGTTAAAAATCTATTCAGAGCACAACAAGAGGTATATGTTTCACTTGCTCCAAGTTGGTCAGGCATTTTTGATTACAGCCCCTCGAAAATGATTTCCCTACTTAAAAAGCTCGGTTTTAAACAAGTAAGTGAAACTGCACTTGGCGCACAAGAAGTGTCTATTGAATGCGCAAAAATAATGAAAAACCATAATAAAGGACTTTTTATATCAAGTGCTTGTCCTGTTGTAGTTGACTACATTAGACTCTATAATTCAAAATTTATAAATAACATCGTGCCCGTTGCATCTCCTGCATTAACCCATGCAAAAATGCTTAAAGAAATTTATGGTAATCATATTCATGTTGTATTTATTGGGCCTTGCATTGCTAAAAAAAATGAATCTGACAATAATCCGGATTTGATAGATGCCGCTCTTACGTTCGAGGAGCTTAAATATTGGTTACAAGACGAATTTATTTCAGTAAATGATATAGAAGACAATACCAATGAAGCATTTGTGCCTGAATCTGCTTGTGAAGGAGCGCTATACGCAGTAGAGGGCGGCATGAACGAAACTATTAAGAAAGGCGAAATGGCTCAAGATGTGCAACTTTTAAACATAAGTTCTATAGAAAATATTGAAAAAGCACTTAAAGGACTTGATGTTAAAAATATAAATAAAAAAATATTTATTGAGGCATTGGCATGTAATGGCGGATGCCTTGCGGGTCCATGTAATTCTACTAAGAAATCTGAACTTTTAAGAATAAGCGACCTGTTATCAAAAGTCAAAAATAGAGACTCTATTCCAAACGAACCAAAAACAGTTGTAGAAAAAGAATATAAACAAAAATCGCTCGAAAAACACAACTACGACTACGAAACAATTTCTGAAGCACTTAAAAAAATAGGTAAATATACCGAAGAAGACGAGCTAAACTGTGGCGGGTGCGGTTACAATACATGCAGGGAACTTGCCTGCGCATTGCTATCAGGTGAAGCTGAACCTTCAATGTGTGTATCATATATGAGAAAAATAGCAATGCAAAAGGCTGCCGCAATGCTTAGATGTATGCCTTCAGCGATTGTCATGGTTGATAAAGATTTAAAAATTGTCGAATCTAATGAAGCATTTATGAAAATGTTTTGTTCTGATATGTATGATATATTTTCAGAACGTCCTGAAGGTTTAAATGGTGCTTGTATCGACAGAATTGTAGATTTTTCTGATATATTTAAAGAAACCTTGAAAACTTCAAAGGATATCCACAAAGAGCACCACCCTGTTAAAAACAGGCTATATGATATTAGCGCATTTTCAATAGAAAAAAATGAGCTTGCTGGCGCGATAATTACAGACGTTACCCAAAGTGAAATGGGTAGGGAAAAGATTGCACAAAAAGCTCACGAAGTTATAAACAAAAATATTGCAATAGTACAAGAAATAGCTTGTCTTTTAGGAGAACATATGGTTGAAACAGAGCTTCTCTTAAGCACAATAGCACAAGACTACGATACCTCTGACGGGGACAAAAAATAATGTTTATTGACATAGACTGCGCACAAGAAAAAAAATATAATCAAAACACTTATGGAGATTATTTTTTATCAAAAAGATATCCTGACAGCGGAGATTTAATTGCTGTATTGTCTGACGGGCTGGGTAGCGGCATAAAAGCTAATATACTTGCGACTATGACCTCAACAATGCTTTTAAAATTTGTTGAGGCGGGTGCAGATATAAAAACCGCATGCGAAGTTATTATGAATTCACTACCTGTCTGTCAAGTTCGCAAAATCAGTTATTCTACATTTTCTGTGGCACATTGCAGTGAAGATGGCGAAGTAAAAATTGTTGAGGAAGGTAACCCAAAGTTTATATACATTAGCGATGGGAAAGTTATAGAGCCTGATTTCACAGTAATTGACTCAGATACATTCAAAAACAGACATATGCATGTCTATAAATTACAATTAAAACTTGGTGACAGATTAATTTTTTGTTCTGACGGCGTTACGCAAGCCGGGCTTGGCAACCCCGAACTAAAATTAGGACTTAGACGAAGTGGCCTTATTAAATATCTTTTAGAAAAGCTTAATGGTGAGCCTGATATTTCAAGCAGTGAACTTTCAAAGTTTGCAGTTCGCGCTGCGCTAAACACCGAGCCTGACAGAAAAGCTAAAGACGATACATCATGTTGCGTCATTTATTATAGAGAGCCAAGAAGGGCAATTATTTTTACAGGCCCACCTTATCATCAAGACAGAGATAGTGAATATGCTAACGAATTCTTTAAATCAAATGCTAAAAAGGCAATTTGTGGCGGTACGACTGCAAATTTAATTTCTAGAGAATTAAATATTCCGGTACGTTGCAACAATGTAAGAAGTGTTGGAAAACTGCCTGCGGTTTCACAAATGGAGGGGATTGATTTAGTAACAGAGGGTATTTTAACTCTAACAAAAACCGTAGAATATTTGGAAAACGGGTTTTGTGACAATGAAAAAAATGCGGCTTACGATTTAATGCAATTTTTATTAAGTAGTGATTGCATTGAATTTATGGTTGGTGCAAAATTAAATCAAGCGCACTACGACCCAAACTTGCCTATTGAAATTGAAATTCGTAAAAATATTGTTAAAAAAATGGCAAAAATTTTAGAAGACAAGTATATTAAAAAAGTGACGTTGCGATATATATAAGGAGAAAAAATGAACAAAGTCATAGTAAAAATATGTATGGGGACAACCTGCTTTGTTATGGGAGCTTCGGACTTACAAGAGTTATCAGATATAATTCCCGAAAAATACGGCGACAAAGTTGAAGTTATTGCTTCTACCTGTCTTGACTTTTGTTCATCAAGCACAGAGTCACAAGCGCCATATGTTATGGTCGACTATGACGTTATAAGTAAAGCAACGGTTGAAAAAGTTTTAGAAGCGATTGATAGAAAGTTGAAACATGGACAAAAATAATCAGGCTACACATTTAAAAAAAGAAATACTTATCAAAACAATAAAAGCATTTTTATCAGATGATTTTGGCGAAAATACCCGTCTTATCCCATTTGAAATGCGCCCAAAAGGCTCTGAGGTTCCTTACAGATGTTGTATATACAAAGAAAGAGAGATTTTAAGGAACAGAATTATTGCTACACTCGGCTTTCCCATTGAAGGTTGTGATGAAAGGATTTTGCTTTCAAACTATGCAAAATGGGCACAAGAACGTCAAAAACCTGATGAGCATACTCTTACTGTTTTAGAATCAGCTTGCAAGGGTTGTGTTCCAAACAGAATTTTTGTAACTGACTTATGCCAAGGATGCGTTGCACGCCCATGTCTTGAAAATTGCAAATTTGGGGCAATCTCGATAGTTAACGGTAAATCACAAATTGACAGTTCAAAATGCAAGAACTGCACAAAATGTATTCAGGTTTGCCCTTATCATGCAATCGTAAAAATCGTCGTACCTTGCGAAAACGCATGTCCGGTTGATGCAATTTCAAAAGATGAACAAGGCCATGCAAGGATTGACTTTGAAAAATGCATTACTTGCGGAAAATGCGTCAGTGCTTGTCCTTTTGGCGCAATACATGAAAAAAGTCAAATTATTGATATTCTAACAAAGATTAAGGAAGGCAAAAAGGTCGTAGCCCTTATCGCACCCTCTGTTGCAGGACAACTTCCATGCAATATCTACCAGCTAAAAACAGCAATGTTAAAGTGTGGCTTTAGCGATGTTATAGAGGTTGCACAGGGTGCAGATGTCACTGCAATAAACGAAGCGAAAGAGTTTAACGAAAGAATCAACAATGGCGATAAGTTTATGACAACTTCTTGCTGTGCAGGATACAACAATCTTGTTGACAAACATTTAAACGAAATTGCACCTTTTAGGTCAGAAACAAAAACACCAATGTATTATGCAGCAGAAATTTGCAAGGAAAAATATCCCGACAGTATTTCGGTGTTTGTATCCCCTTGTGTTGCAAAGAAAAGTGAAGCGCAAAAAAATCCAAATGTAGATTACGTTATGAACTATGAAGAATTAGGCGCGCTTTTTGTTGCTCATAAAATTGAACTGTCTGAACTAGAGGAAACACCATTTGAAACAGAAGCATCTCGTGAGGGCAGAAATTTTGGTATAACAGGCGGTGTTGCAAAATCAGTTGAAGTTGCAGATCAAGGTAAAACCGAGGTAAAAGCTCATCTTGTGAACGGAATCAATAAAGAATCAATCCGCGCATTAAAAAGCTTTGCTAAAAAAGGCGAATGCGAATTTGGTAATTTAATTGAAGTAATGTGTTGCGAAGGTGGCTGTGTTGGCGGAAATGATTGCTTAAATACAGTTAGAACAGCAACAAAAGCAATTAATGAATTTACCAAGGATTCAAAACCTATTGCGTAATTTTTAAAACATTTGCCACATACGTTAAAACACTATAGAATAATAGTGTTAGGCGTATTGGAGTATAAATGAACAAAAGTAAAAATTTCAAGACAAGAAATTTATTAACATTTTTGCAAGATAAAACTCAAGATTACGAAGATAAAATAGCCCTAGGAACAAAAACGACATATGCGTGGAAAGAGTTTACTTACAAAGGAATAGGCTTGCTTTCACGTAAAATTGCAAATTGGATGATAAATGACATTAAGTTGAATAAAGGTGACAGAGTTGCAATTCTTTGTGAATCAAAGCCAGAATTTGGCGCTTGTTTCTTTGCATCAGTTCTTTCGGGGGCAATTTTCACTCCTTTAGATATAAAACTAACATTGCACGAATTAAGAATAATACTTGACGATTGCAAACCAAAGGTGTTGTTTGTTAGCAATGCACACTTTGAAAAGGCACTTATATTAAAAAATGAGCTAGAATTCATAAAACATATTGTTTTAATTGATGAAATGCCCGTTAAGAGTGGATTTTCAACAATTTATAACTTGCAAAACAATTACGAAGGTAAGTTTCGACGCCCACACTTGCGCTCGACAGCTATTTTGATATATACATCAGGTACAACAGGTGCACCAAAGGGGGTAGAAATTACTTACTTAAATATGTTGACCCAGCTTGAATCCCTTGAATGGGTAAGAGATATAGTCTTTCCTGAATATGGGAAAACAGATATAGCTGTACTTTCAATACTTCCAATGAATCATTTATTTGAGTTAACTGTAGGTTTTACGCTATTTTTAAACTGGGGGTTGAGTATTTTCTATACAAGCAGCTTGCGCCCAAAAGATATTTTAAATGTAATGTGCGAAAAAAATATTAAGTTCATGATTGTCGTTCCTGCGTTTTTAAAACTATTAAAAACAAGTATAGAAAACACAATAAACTCACAAAATATATTAAAACGCCAGTCATTTAAATTTTTATATCATATGGCAAAGTTTATCCCCTCGATACATATAAAAAGAATTATCTTTTCAAATATACACAAGCGCTTTGGAGGCAGCTTTAAAGGCTGTATTACAGGAGGTGCACCACTGGATGTTAATGTTGGCAGATTTTTCGAGCGAATAGGTATACAAATATATAACGGATACGGACTAACAGAAACAAGTCCGGTCGTCAGCGTTAACTGTCAAAATAGGCAAAATTTACACTCAGTCGGCAAACCACTTAAGTGCTTTGAAGCCAAAATTGACACGCAAAACAATGAACTGCTTTTAAGAGGTTTAAGTGTTATGAAAGGCTACTATAATCGTCAAGATTTAACAAACGAGGTAATAGACAGCGAAGGTTGGTTGCATACCGGTGACATTGCCAAAATAGACAAAAAAGGCTTCCTGTATATAACCGGAAGAATTAAAAATATGATTGTACTTTCGGGTGGCAAAAAAGTCTTCCCTGAAGAAGTTGAATCTGTTCTTGAGAAGTCAGAAAAAATTAAAGAACTCTGTGTATTTGGTTACTCAAAATTACAAGGAGCAAAAGAAGGCAGTGAAGAAGTTGCGGTAGCAATTTTACCTGATGACACTATAGCACAGGAGCAAAACTGTTATGAGATAATAAGAAAAGAAGTCAAAAAGCTCTCGGAACAACTTGCTCTGTATAAACGTCCGACTAACATTTTTATTGTAAAAGATCCTTTGCCAAGAACAACAACGCGTAAGGTTAAAAGAAATAAGCTCAAAGAAATAATAGGCGCTAAATAAAAATACCGTCACACTTTGTGCCGCAATTAACACAGCAAGCATATTCGTCTAAATTATATTTTGTTACACTAAAACTGTCACGCTCAATTAAAATAGTGCCACACTTTTTGCAATACGTAGATGATGAGGATATATTCCTGATATTACCAAGATAGACGTAGTTCAAACCAACACTCTTAGCAATGTTATACGCTCTATCTAAACTTTTAAATATAGTTATTGGCTTGTTTAACATTTTATAAGCAGGATGAAAAGCGCTGAAATGAATTGGGGTATCATTACCAAGATTACGCGAAATCCATTCACACAACGCCTTTATTTCTTCAGGTGAGTCGTTTTCACCGTCGATTAAAAGTGTTGTAATCTCAAGCCAAACCGACATATTATTTCTTATGTATATTAAGTTATCAAGAACTATATCGATATTTGCAGCACAATATTTTCTGTAAAAATTTTTCGAAAATGATTTTAAATCTATATTTGCAGCATCTACATTTGAAAATAATGCCGAAATGACGCTTTTTTCAGCATAAGCCGCACTAACAGCAACGCATCTTATGTCATTTTCTCTTGCAATACGCGCAACATCTGTTGCAAACTCAAAATATATAACGGGGTCATTGTATGTAAAAGCAATACTCTTACATTTATTCTCTATGGCAGCATTTACAACGTCAACAGGAGTAGCAAAAGGCAGTTTAAAAGGGTTAGTAGTAGTTTTTGTTGTTATGTAATTTTGACAAAATCTGCAGCCCATATTACATCCGAATGTGCCAAAAGAAAGAACAGCAGTTGAAGGATAAAAATGAAATAAAGGTTTTTTTTCAATGGGGTCTACTGCTAATCCCGTAATGTGCCCATAAGAATCATGTTCAATTTTTGAACCCGTATTGGTCCTTATATGGCAAAATCCTCTTTGACCTTTTTGAAGACGGCATTTTCTTGGGCAAACTTCACACATTATTAAATTATTATCAAGTTTAGTATAATATTGCATTACTATATTATAATTTATTTTATAATCTAAGAAAATATGGGGTACAAGTTGAAAATTAAAAAAGAATCGGTTAGCGGATTATTTTATCCTAAAAATAAAACTGAACTAGAAAATTTAATTGCAAAATACAAACAAAATACACAAGTAAAATCTGACTACAAATCAAAGCTAGTTATAGCACCACATGCGGGCTATGTATACTCAGGATACAGTGCATATTTATCCCTAACACACCTTTGTGGTAAAAATATTTTTATATTTGCTCCTGCGCACAAAATGTTTGTAGAAAGTATTGCATTATGCGACTACGATGCTTTCTCAACTCCATTAGGAACAGTTAAAGTAAACAAAGAAACTGTTAATGAAATAATAGAAAAATACAAATTAAAATATAACAACCAAGCATTTGAAAATGAACATGCTATTGAAGTACAACTACCATTTTTGCAAACATTAAAAAAAGATTTTACAATAGTTCCAATACTCGTAGGTGCTTGCAACTATTCAATAATAAAAGATATTATAGCTTACTACTACAACAATAAGGACAACTCATTTGTAATTTCAAGCGACTTGAGTCATTTTCTTAGCGATAAACAAGCAAAAGAAAAAGATAATATTACTGCTAACCTTATAGAAAAAAATTTATATAAAGAACTTAAACGAGATGTAGCGTGTAATGCAATATCAATCTGCGCCGCTATGGATTTTGCAAACGAGCAAAATCTAAACTTCATAAGACTTGATATGAGAAATTCCTCTGATGCATCAGGAGAAACACAAAGAGTGGTTGGTTATGGCAGTTGGTTATTATCTGATATTACTAAAAATCAGTATATAAAAAAGTATTACGCTAATCTTATAAAAGATATTTGTTATAGCTCAATAAAATACAAGGGAGAATGCGATTTAAGCAACTATCCCGCTGTTTTAAAACAAATAGGCGCCTGCTTTGTTACATTAGAAATAAACAATCAGCTAAGAGGTTGTATAGGTACAATAAAGGGATATAGGAGCCTTATTGACGACTTAATATCAAATGCATATATGAGTGCCTATAAAGATCCACGTTTCAGTCCTGTAACACAAGATGAATTAGAATTGCTCGACATTAAAGTTTC
>CALUYC010000105.1 GCA_944324895.1 Candidatus Gastranaerophilales bacterium | reverse complement strand
ATCTCTCCTCCTGATGCAACTTTAGCCAAAGGTGCAAGAGGGGATGATATGTTTGTTGTAATTAAGAACTCAACATCGTCACAACCCTTTGCATCAAGATTTTTGTCTTTTATTTGTATTTCAAACTCTGCTTTTGAAAGTTCCATTGAAAGCTTTTGTGCCAAATTAGTTAGCTCTTTTTCTTTTTTTTCAAGTTCATCTAATGAAGCAAAATCTCCCTCTATTTCACTTAGTTGGCGGGAAAATTTTTCTCTGGCCTCAAAAATATCTCCATACTTACGCTTTAATTTCAATATTAAAGACAATCTTTCATTAATTTCACTTAATCTTTGCGGATTGTCTTCAAGATTCTGCGAATATTCTCTTAAAAAATCAGAACAGTATTTTAAATTTTCATGCGCTTCGATAAAAGCACTTTGAACTTCTTCTAATTTTTTATCAAAACCTGTCGCGGTGTTTAAGGAAGCGTTCATTTTGCTCAAAGCGTCATTAACACCATCATCAGCACCCAAGGAATAATATACGCCCCAGGTCAGCTCTTTTAGAGTTTGAATATTTGATAAAACTTCAAGCTCGGAATTTAGTTCGTCTTCCTCATTTTCATAAATTTCAGCAGAATCAATTTCATTAAGCTGATATTTTAAAAAGTCTATTTCTTGAAGATTTTTTGAATTATTCTCTCTAAGCGAACTAAGTTTTTTTGAAACCTCACACAACTCAAGATACGTTTTTTTATACGTGTCTTTATTGCAGGCAAAATTGTTATCAACACTTGAGCAATATGCGTCAAGTAATTCTATATGATATTTAGGCAAAACATAGGTATAACTCTGGTTTTGCGAATGAATATCAACAAGATACTCACGCAGCTCCTTTAAAGTTTCAAGGTTTACAAGTGCGCCGTTTAGACGGCATTTTTGAGAATTAAGACCAATTTCCCTCGATACAACTGTTTCTTGTAACAAATCAAATTGTGCAAGGTTTTTCAAATCACTATCAGTATGAGAAAAAGTCAGCTCAATAAGCGCAGGCTTTGCTTTATCAAAAATAACATCTTTTGAAACTCTTGCACCTAAAGCCGTATCAATGGCTTTTAAAATAATGCTTTTACCGGCTCCTGTTTCACCGGTCAGAACATTAAAACCGTTTTCGAACTCCAAAAACAGCTCGTCAATTAATATAAAATTTTTAATCAATACAGATTTAATCATTACTTATTAGGCGCTACACCCCAATGGAGTTTTTCTCTTAAAATATCATAGAAATGACTTCCGTCATTATTTAACAATAAAAGTTTTGCATATTTTTCATATTTTTCTACACAAATCTCTTTTTTGATAATTCTTGCATCTTGCCCGTCTGCCGTAATTTGAAAATCTTTTGGCGAATCCATTGTTGTAATTTTAATATACTCGCTTGAGGGTACAACTATTGGCCTTGCATTTAAAGTGTGCGGACAAATCGGAACCACAATAAAACATTCGATGTTTGGTGAAATAATCGGCCCGCCAGCAGAAAGCGCATAAGCTGTTGAGCCTGTAGGGGTCGAAATTATAAGGCCATCAGCAAGGTAAGAACAAAGTTTAATTCCGTTAATATACAAATTCAAGGTCGACGTACGAGAAAAAGTCGCCCCTCTTATAACCATATCATTAAGTGCAACAGCCCCTGTTGTGGGACACTTTAGCATAATACGCTTTTCAATTCTAAAGTCATTTGATTTTATTTTATTTACAACATAATCAATTTCATCAGGCATAGCTTGCGCCAAAAACCCAAGTCTGCCCATATTAAAACCAAGAATCGGAATTTCAAGAGCACTATATTTTCTTGCACATTTTAAAAGCGTGCCGTCACCGCCAACTACTATTGCAAAACTTGCATCGTCAGGCATTGAACTTAGTGCAAACGCTTTTGCGTTTTCAAATTTTTGAGAAATTTGTTGTGCAACTGCTTGTGAGCCTTCAATTTCAGGATTATATATAACTACTGTTTTATCTAAACTTAATTCCATATTATCTGTAATTTGTAAACTGTAATGGTATGTTAAAAGTGTCTTCTTTTTCTTTAAGAAGTTTTATAACATCTTGCAAGTCGTCTTTACTTTTGCCACTAACACGCACTTGCTCCCCTTGTATTGAAGCTTGCACTTTTAGTTTTGAATCCTTAATTGCTGCGGTAATTTTTTTAGCAAGTTCTTGTGACAAGCCTTTTTTTAGGTTAAAAACTTGCCTTACAGTGCCGCCTAATGCAGGTTCAGGGGCTTGAGCATCTAATATTTTAATACTAAGGTTTCTTTTAATCATTTTTGATTGCAAGATATCAAGAATATTTCTCAGCTTTAAATCGTCACTTGTTGTGATTGTTATTGTTTTATCGGCATCAAGAACAACATCTGAATTTGAACCCTTTAGGTCAAATCTTGAGTTAAGTTCACGCTTAACCTGATCAACAGCATTTAAAAGTTCTTGCCTGTCAAACTCGGACACAACATCAAAACTACAATCTTTTGCCATTATACACCCCTTTTTAAAAAGGGGGATTAAATCCCCCAAAAATTAAACTCGTCTTTTACGCGCAGCTTCTGATTTACGCTTTCTTTTAACGGAAGGTTTTTCATACCTTTCTCTGCGTTTGATTTCAGACAAAATTCCTGCTTTTTGAATTTTTTTCTTAAATCTTTTAAGTGCGCTTTCGATACTTTCGTTTTCGCGAACTCTTACTTCAGGCATATTTTCACCTCCTTCAAAGCTTTAGAGTAACATTATGGCTTAAATATAACACGCGCAATGTTGCTCGTCAAGTGCACTATAGCTGTTTTGTTACAAGCGCAAAGATGTCATTAAAGACAACGTAAATCATAAGAAGAATTAAGAGCATAAAAAATACTCTTGAAATGCCTTCGACTATTTTTTCATCAAGCTCTCTACCGCAGATTTTTTCAAGAGCTAAGAACATTAAATGACCCCCATCTAGTGCAGGAATTGGGAGAAGATTAATTATTGCAAGGTCAATGCTTATAATAGCACTTAACAACAAGCCTTTTAGCATACCTGAATTTTCAATAATATCGCCGCCTACTTTTGTAATTGCAACTATTCCATGCATATCGCTAAGCGGGATTTTACCGCTTACAAGTTGCCATAAGCCCAAAAGCATAAGTTTTGTATTTACAACAATATAATCCCAAGAGTGAGTTATAATATCAAGCGGTTTTTTAACCGGAACAAAAATTTCACTTACCTCAAGTTTTACACCCAAAAGCCCGTCTTTTGATGTTTTTAGATTATCAAATTTTAATTCTTTATTTCCTCTTAAAACACTTATGCTTATTGGCTTATAGCTATCAGCCAAAGCATATGCAATATCGCTTAGGGCATAGTTTTTATCTGCACTAAATTCAGTTTTTGATTCCAAAAGATGCGAAAGTGCTTTTTGTTCTTTTGTAAGCTCAATCTCATCAGTTTTATATTTTTCAATGCCCAAGAGAACATTGTTTGAAACTTGAACTTGCTTTTCTGGCGTCATAAAGGGAAGTTTAATTTTTTCGCCAGTATTAATGGTGTCTTTAATATTTGGGTTCAGTCTCTTTAGTTCATCAAGCTTTTTATCAACAATATCCTTGCTTACAAGGCCATCGAAAAATTTGCTTTTTTGAACAAGAAAAATAAACTGATAAGAATTTATGATACTAGAACCATTTACGCTTAATATTTTATCGCCTTTTTTTAAGCCAGATTGCATAACATTAGACTTAACTTCGGGAGAAAAGTCATTAATATACACATCATACTTGCTGCTTGGCAATTTATGATAATAAGCCGCACAAAACATAACAAGAAACATTGCAAAAACAACATTTGCAAAAACACCTGCCGAGACAACGATAGCCTTTTGCAAAGGTTTTTTGTTTTTAAATCTTTGAGGCGAATCAAGCGGTAAGTCTTTTATATCTTCGTTATCCTCGTCATCATCAGGAAAAGAAACATATCCGCCCAACAAAAAAGCATGAATTGTAATTTTTGTATCGCCACATTTTGTTTCATACAAAACGGGACCTATCGGAAGCCCTATACCAAAATGAGAAACTTGTATGCCAAAAGCACGAGCTGCCAAATAATGCCCCAGTTCATGCACTAGAACCAACAAGCTTATTAGGATGAGCATTATAATAATATTCATATTTTTTTATTTCTTCTTTCTTTTTACAAATCTGTAGAAACCAAAGAAAGTCGGCTTATACGAATTTAGATTTTTATTTGATTCGGCAAGTAAAAGTTTTAATTTTTTGTTTTGTTCTTCAAGCGTTGCTACTTTTTGCTCAAGTAATTGAGATTTTTTTTCAATTTGAAGAAGTTTTGCGTTGTTCTTTTCACCTGAAGATAAAACCGTAGAAACTTGTTTTGCAATTTTTTTAGCAATAGCGCGCGCTATCATATTCAACGTTTTTTCTGAAATATCAAATTTAAATGCATTCTCTTGCTTAGGGGGCGTGACATCGATATTTTTCTTTGCAAGCTCATTTACAATGTAACTTTGAAATTTTTCCTGCGCCTGAATTGAATCCGACAAAAGACCAATATCATCAAAGTCATCTTCATTTTCATCGCTTGAAGATATTACTGTACTAAGCTCGTTGTTAATTTCATTTTTATGATTACTTGTTTCATCTTGTTGTTGGGACGTTTCGCTATCGACATTACCCCAATAATTTTCTTGAGTTTGAGTTTTTGCTTCATTTGAAAAAGTTTCAAACTCAAGCGTATCCTCATTATTATCGCCCTTTTGCTCAGGTTCATGTGATAAATCTTTATCAGCATCAACAATTTCAACATCTTCACCAATCTTATATGAAGCTAAATCAGCAGAAACATCATCCCACCTATACCATTTAATATTCTCAAGAGATGCGCTTTTCTCATCTTTTTGTTGTGTCTGTACAGTTTCCTGAACCTCAGGTTTATCTTGGAGCGCAAGCTCCGAAACAACTTGAGAAGACTCTTGAGCTGAAGATGAAGCTAAATTTTCATCAGACATTTGCAAGGTATTGGTATTGACTTGGTTTGCAGGAGGCAAATTGTCTTGTACGCCAAAATCATCTGTAGCTCTTTTTAAAACATTTCTTACAAGAATATCGTATGCGCTTTTATCAAAAAATTCGTTACCGTTCTCGTCTTCAAAAATAGCCTCGATTTTATATTTATCAAGAAAGGAATTCAAGGTTAAATAGTCCACAAAAAAACCGTCCTGTGCCAGTTTTTGCAATATATCATTTTTTGTGTAGACTTTTGTTTCCATTAATAAAATACCGTAAACTAACTTTTTTAATTATATATTAAACCCACAATCAAGACAACATGGTTGGTTATTCAAGAAAATGCCTCAACTGGTGAGGCTATTGGTTGAGTATTATTTTGTCGTTAAATTTAAACAACGGATTTTCTTTTACTTATTCCTGCTCTCAAGCCGTGAGCAAGGTCAACTCTGCCACTTTGTTCGTATATTTTCGTAACTGATTCAAGAAATTTAATGCTCTCAACACTTGCGCTTTGTTTAGGTGCAGAGGGAGCTTGCGGTTTTTGAACCCTTGAAACATAGTTAGAAGTTGGTTTTGCAACTCTTTTTTGATACGAAACCTGTTGAGTCGGTCTGCTTTGGATGTTTCTTGAAACATAAGGATTCTTTTGCGCATTTTGATAAGCATTAAGCGCATAGTTTTGCTGTATTGTATTTCTTTGTGTCTGAGGACGAATATTTGGTTTTTGATATGTATTTGTAGCATATTTAAGTGCAGGATTTTGCATTTGCCTTAAAGAAGGAGTTTCTCTTTTAGGAGCTTTGTAAACAGCATTTAATGCTTCTTCTTTTATTTCATCTTTGTCGTTTTTGTAAGCAGAAGTTAAGCCAATAAGAGGTTCTTCCTGTAATTTAACTTTTGCAAAAACTTTCTTTGAAACAACGACACACCCTACAAGAAGAATAAGACAAACAACAAGTGTCATATCGGTTTTTTCGCCAAATACACCAAAGAAAGAGGACAAAAGATGTTCAGGATTAAAAGAGTTATCATCCCAGTCAATATTTTCTTCTGCGATTTCATTAATATCGTTTGTAGGTCTGTACTCGCGTATAGGTCTGTTTAAAACAATTTGATTTGTGGTATTTGAACCCGTAGCCTGCTTTGTTTCAAACACAAGCTTTGTATTGCTTGTATCAATACCGTTAACGTAAATTCTGACTTTAGAATTTTCTAACTGTTGAACAATAACGGCATCAATTCCTGAAACATTGTCATAGATTGTATCAATATTATCAACCGTTAAAGCATTTTTTAGGTCAAAATAAACACTGTTTGAACTTTGCGCTTTTTCTTTATATTCAACAGGTTTATCTGCTTTTATTGTCAACTGATAAGCACCGTTTAAATCTTTAGGCTGTGAAATTGCAACCGAGGTTATTAAACTTTCCTGTGCTGCAGCAGCTAAACATAAAAACATAAAAGCACTTATTGCTAAAAATATTTTTTTAAAATCGAACACACATGTCCATTGCATAATACTCAAATACTCTCC
>CALUYC010000104.1 GCA_944324895.1 Candidatus Gastranaerophilales bacterium | reverse complement strand
CAAAGCATTTAAAACATAAGGATTTAAAAAGCCTCTCATTTAGGGAGGCTTTTATATTACCTGTCCGTTTGAAATCTTTACAATGTCAACATCGGACAAAAATTCTTTATCAAAAGCAAGTGTATCTACGCTTGTTATAATAGTTTGGGTATCATCACCTATTGCATTAAGTAAATAATTCTGCCTTACATTATCAAGTTCTGCTAAAACATCATCTAAAAGCAAAAGCGGAGTTTCTCCTGTCTTTTCTTTTATTATTTCCAATTCGGCAAGCTTAAGTGCCAGTACAAGCGTTCTTTGTTGACCTTGCGAAGCATATCTTTTAGCATCAATATTATTGATAAAAAAAGAAATATCATCTCTGTGCGGGCCAAAAAGACACTGAGCACGCCTAATTTCATCTTCTTTAATTTGTACAAGCTTATCAAGTATAGCCTCAGAAAGTTCTTTTACCGAACAGTCGCAAGGCAAATCGCTTTCATATTCAAGCGTTAAATTCTCGTCTTGCGACACAGCGTTATGCTTTATAGAAGCTATTTTTTCAAGCTCTTTTAAAAACTTCATTCTCAAATAAATAATATTAGCTGCAGCAATGGACATTTGAGTATTAAAAGCATCCAAAAGTCCGTCATTACGAGTAAATTGGGCTAAAAAATTACTCTTTTGTAACCTGATTTTATTATACTTTGCAAGTTTATCATAATAAGCACCGTACACTTGGCAAATGGCTAAATCCAACCACCTGCGCCTATCTGAAGGCTCGCCACGCATAAGCATTAAGTCTGCACTTGAAAAATTTACAACCTGCAAAACTCTTAAGAACTCTCTTGATTTTGTTTTTTTTAAACCGTTAACCTTTAAAATTTTATTTTTCGGTGGGTTGATAAAAACCTCTAAAGTTACATCAATGTCACACTTCGTACAACCTGATGAAATTAAGCAATCATTTTGGCCAAATTTTATCAATTCTGCATCTTTTTTTATTCTGTTCGAACTAAGGGCACTCAGGTAATATACTGCTTCAAGCAAGTTTGTCTTACCTTGAGCATTCTTACCCACAAAAAGAGTCTTTCTTTTGGTAAAATTATACTCAAGATTTGTATAATTTCTAAAATTTTTTAATTTAATCCAGTTTAAAAACATATATAGCCTTTTAAATGTTATTATAGTATGTATAATAAAGAAAAGACAATTTATAAAGAGGAATTACAATGTTCGATGTTATTACAATAGGGTCTGCAACACTTGATATATTTGTTGAAAGCGACGGAGCAAATATAGTTTCGGTTAATTCGCTGAAGAAAAAAACAGAGTTTATGTCATTTCCGTACGGAGCAAAAGTTGAAATAGACGGTTTTTCAAGAAATATTGGCGGCGGCGGAATAAATACAGCAGCGAATTTTGCAAACTTAGGACTTAAAACCTCTACAATTATAAAACTTGGAGATGACGAAATAGCACCTGTCATAAAGAAAAAAATGGAGCATGACGGTGTAGACACATCGAACATTATTCAAGCAAAAAAAGACCTTACCGGCTTATCAATAATACTTGTAAGTTTTCAAGGAGATAGAACTGTATTGGCGCACAGGGGTGCAAACTCCACAATAAGTGAGGATGAAATAGACTTCAATTTATTCAAAAACACATCTTGGATTTATGTTGCACCTCTTGCAGGTGAAACAAATAAACTTTTAGACAAAATTGCCGATTTTGCAGGAAAAAATAATATCAATCTTGCAATTAACGCAGGAAGTACAGCAATAAAAAAAGGTGAGAAATATTTTAACAACATTTTAAGAACCGCAAAAATTATTGTCATGAACAAAGAAGAAGCCTCTATGCTTACAAAAATTCAAGTACGTCCGGATACAAAAGAAGAAAAATTCTCGGAATTTGAAATTCACCCTGATGTTATCACTATGCTTAAAAAACTTCATTGCAAAGAAGATTCTATTGCAGTAATAACAGATGGCAAATATGGCGTATATTGTTATAATGGTAAAGATTTCTACCATGCACCCGAATTTAGTGCAAAAGTTGTCTCAACCCTCGGTGCAGGCGATGCTTTTAGCTCAACTTTTGTTGCATCAATAAAAAAATTCAAAGGAAATATTAAAAAAGCCTTGACCTATGCTTCCGTAAATGCTGCGGCAGTTATAGAAAAATTTGGCGCCCAAGAAGGCTTTTTAACCTTTGAAGAAATTGAGAAGAAAATTGCACAACACCCTGAGTACGAAGTAAAAAAAGTTAAATGCGATTAGATAAATTTTTAAAAGTTTCAAGATTAATAAAAAGAAGAACAGTTGCAAACTCCATTTGCGAAAGCGCAAGAGTTTTTGTAAATAATAACCCTGCAAAGCCTTCAAAAACAATTAAAACTGGGGATATAATCACTATTGAATTTAAAGATTCCATTAAAAAAGTGCGTATTATAAAGGTTCCTGAGGGGAATGTGTCTGTTAATGAAGCTATAAACCTGTACGAAGCCGTAGAATAACTAAGTGCAGTCGCACTAAGCTCGCTCGATTCTGCTCCTGTTGAGTTTACAAGTAAACTCTTACGTCGCAATAGAACGGTTGCGCACTTTGCGCTTGCTAAACGCAACCGCATGCGTGCTTCACACACTTGTGCACTCATCTTCGCTTGCTAAGTGCAGTCGCACTAAGCTCGCTCGATTCGTGATAAAAGAAGAGCCGCATACGCGGCTGATTAGGGATATTTAATTGTTACCTTGTCGATAACAAGAATTATTTTACTTAATTGCACACACGCATACATCGTCCGTTAAAGCGAATAAAATTAAATGTTTTCATATAGATATATGATGTCAAAAAAACATTCTTAAATGACAATATAAGTAAAATAGGACTTGGGATATAGTATTAAATGAATCAGGAAAACATAGAGGTCGATTCATATAAAAAAATCGTGAGATTATCCGACGAAGAATTAAAAAACTTGTGGGAGGAATATTATCTTGACCGCACAAATAAAATTGTTCGCGATAAACTTATTGTTCAATACATATATCTTACACGCTATGTAATCGGGCGTGTAAAAGTTAATTTACCCCCAAGTTTTTCTTATGAAGACATTGCAAGCTATGGTGTTGAAGGTCTTATAGATGCTATTGAAAAATTTTCACCAAACAAAGGTGCAAAATTTGAAACATATGCACTTATGAGAATAAGGGGTGCTATTATAGACAGAATCCGCTCGTCAGACTGGCTGCCCCGCACAGTAAGAAAAAAAATAAAAGACATCAAACTTACTGCAGAAAAACTGAAACAAGAATTAGGTCGCGCTGCCACAACAAAAGAGATAGCTGATGTTATGGGCATGGAAAAGGAAAAAGTTGAAGAAATATTAGCCTCTGACACATCTGTTGATTCTTTATATGATAAAAAAGGAACAGGAGAAGACAGTGTCGAGATAATTGACACCATTGAAGATAAAAATTCGCAACGCCCCGAAGAAGAAATGGAGAAAAAAGACGCAAAACGCGAACTGGAAGCTGCATTAAAGAAACTCCCCGAACGTGAACGAATGTTGTTAGTATTTTATTATCATGAAAACATGACCTTAAAAGAAATAGGTGAAGCTATAAATGTTTCGGAATCTCGTGTTTGCCAACTGCATGCTCAAGCAATTATGAAACTCAGAAATATTTTAAGTGCTAAACGCACTGAGAGAATGAATAAATCGATTGTGTGAACACCGCCTCGAGCTGCGTTCACTTCGCAGTCACTTTAAGTTGTGTTTGTATTCCGCCTGTGCAATTAAAATTGCTCCGCTTCCTTCGCTTTCGCTACGGTCGCAACGGCGGTATGGAACGGTTACGCCCTTTAGGCTTTTGCCTTTGCAAAAGCCTTTTCGGGCTTCACACACCTTGCACACTCACTTGCTCTCGGCTGGTGCGAACACCGCCTCGAGCTGCGTTCGTATAAAAAAAATGTTTGTCGAATGACAAACATTTAAAACACGAGGATATTAAGAGAGAGTAATAAATGTATCTGTTTTATTAAGACAACTTGGCATAAACTCGCCCCTGTCTTAGCTTTTCTTCCTTTAAATTTAATTCCCTTACTCTTTAATAAAGTATTTGTGTTTTAAAAAATTGCCTGCCGCTAAAAAAATATTAAGAAATATTAAAAAGCCTGCCAAAAGGCAGGCAAAATTTATTTATATAAGCTATTTTACTTTACTTCCTTGGGTTCAATTTTTTTAGCGCCGTCAATATCGACAGTGGAAGCAGATTTTTTAAGCTCGTCTTCTTTATCCAACTGTTTATTTATGATGACCGTTTGAACAATTTGGAATACATTACTTGTAACTAAATATAAAAGTACTCCCGCTGGAATTGGAATGAATATAAACGTTAAACCAATCATAAGCGGCATAACAGTGCCCATAGACTTTTGAATTGCCTGTTGTGTAGCGTCTTGCTGGACACCTTTTTGTGTCGACATCATAACTTTTTGCGACACCCACATTGTAAGAGCAAACAATAATACCAAGAATATAACATCATAATGAACTTCACTTTGTACATCCGCAACCGGGACATTTGCCGCAAGAATATTATCAACAGGCAAAAATGTAACTTTCTCGGTTTCTTTTGTTTGATTATCAATAACATTAACTTCAACTTTTGTAATCTCTTTTAACTCGGCAAAAGACAATTTCAAGCTATCAGGGTACATTTTTAAATCAAAATTTTGTTTTGGTTTAATTTCGCCTTGAACAGTAATTGCTTTTGTCGGGCGATCAATTTTTACATTATCAAGAACCTTATCGCCAATGTATACAGTTGCTGTTTTACCTGAGGTGAAAGTATCATAAGGACCCACTACAAACTTTCCGTCAAAAGAGCGACCTGCAGTGCTTTTTATAGTCGCATCCAATCTGTTTATAAATAGAAATTTTGCATTACCGGCTTGTTGTATAAACTGAGGACTCATAAGTGCAGTATAGAGCAAAATGAAAATCGGTAATTGCAACAAAAGGGGTAAGCATCCTGCCATGGGGTTAAACTTGTGTTCTTTGTAAAACTCCATCATTTTTTGTTGCATCATTTCGGGATTGCTTTTGTATCTGTCCTGAATGGCTTTCATTTTAGGTTGCAAAAGTTGCATATTTCTCATTGAACGTTGCTGACTGATACTTGATGGCCACATACAAGCACGTACAATTATTGTCAAAAGTATAATAGCGAGGCCCCAGTTGCCTGCAATTTTAGCTAAAGCCTGTAATATTGAAAGGGTAAATCCTACAAAATCCATATTCTCTCCTATGTTGTCATGCCAAAATGGCGTTTATCAATTTTAATTTTACCTTAAACATGATATTATTCACATATGAATTATTCATTTGATACAATTTGCGCAACAGCCACACCGCTTAGCACCGGAGGAATAGGTGTAATAAGAGTTAGCGGCGAAGATGCTATCGAGATAGTGCAAAAAATTTTCAATAAAAAAATTATACCAAAAGTTATTAACCATGGTTGGGTTGTAAAAGACAACAAAAAAATTGATGAAGTTATAGTGTTGCCTTTTGTGGCCCCAAACAGCTATACAGGCGAAAATGTGGCAGAAATACAAACCCATGGTTCACCCGTTGTAATAAAAGAAATTTTAAACCTTGTACTAGAACAAGGTGCAAGGCTGGCACAAAGAGGCGAATTTACAAAAAGGGCTTTTTTAAATCACAAAATAGACCTGTCACAAGCAGAAGCAGTTTTGGATTTAATTAATGCTAAAACTGAAAAATCTGCGCAGGGAGCAGCAAACAACCTATCAGGTGCGCTTAAAATAAAAATTGAGGAAATGAAAAATCAAATAAGCGACATTTTAGGCAGAATTATTGCTTCACTTGACTTTCCCGAAGATGTTGCGGAAGTAGAATATAGCGAAATTATTGAAAAAACAGAAAAATCAATAAAAGATATTGAAGAAATCTTAAAAAATGCCCACATACACAACATTTTAAGACAGGGCATCAAAGTTGCTGTAGCAGGTCGCCCGAATGCCGGTAAATCATCACTTTTTAATGCGCTTTTAAATATTGATAGAGCAATAGTGACGGAAATTGAAGGTACAACGCGTGATACTATAACAGAAATACTTGATATAGGCGGTATTAGCACAACCTTAATTGATACCGCAGGCATAAGGGATGAAAGTTCGGACAAGGTGGAAAAAATAGGTATAGAACAATCCAGATGTGCAATAGAACAGGCAGATATTGTGCTTTGCCTGTATGACGGACAAGCCGGCCATTGTGAAAATGATAAAGAAATTTTTGAACTTGCAAAAAATAAAAAGCATATAATCGTACGCACAAAATGTGACTTATGCGAAAAATCACAAAATAATAATGAAATATCAATAAGCTCTAAAACAAAAGAGGGAATAGATGAGCTTAAAGCTGAAATATATAAGAAAATTATCGGCTTGAACCCGACTGAAAACGAATTTTTAACAAATCAAAGACACCAAAATTGTTTGAAATTGGCGCTAGAAGCATTAAACAATGCTATCTGCGGTGCAAGACAACAAGAATTGCAAGATTTAATAAGTATTGACCTTAAGGCAGCGCTTAGCGCCTTGGGTGAAATTAGCGGAGAGGTTATAACAGATAATATTTTAAATAATATTTTTGAAAACTTCTGTATAGGTAAATAACACTTTGTAACAAAATGTAAATTTATTAATGCAATTCGTTATAAAAAATCTGTTAGGGGAATAGTAAAAGTGTAAAGGTAATATGTAAAAAGTTTTCTCTCTAATTCCTCTCTCTAATATGTGGTAAATTTACTGGCTCTCGTGGGTCAGTTTTTTTTATGCTTGTTTTTTATTTTTTTGATAAAATAAATACGCTATGTTAATGGAATTTCTATACGCAAAAATACACAGAGCAACCGTAACCGATGCAAATTTAGAATACGTCGGCTCTATAACAATAGATAAAGCATTGCTTGAAGCATCAAACATAAAAGTAAATCAAAAAGTTGAGATTTTAGACATCAATAACGGCGAAAGGTTTTCAACTTATGTTATAGAAGGAGAAAAAAACTCCGGCACAATTTGCCTAAACGGCGCCGCAGCAAGAAAGGTGCAAAAAGGCGACAAAGTAATTATCGTAGCTTATGCAATTTTAGACGAAAAAGAACAGCAAAACTTTACGCCAAAAGTCGTTCATGTTGATGAAAACAATAAGATTGTCTAGTTCTTAGACATTGCAACTTTGCCGCTTCTTACAAAATCTTTGTAACCGTATGGTTTTATTAGTTCAATTAAAGCCTGAATTTGTTTTTCATCCGCCACGATTTGCAGTGTATAATTTTTATCGGTAATATCAATAACTTTAGCACCGGTAACTTCTGCAATTCTTAGAATTTTATCGGCATCTTCATCTTTTACCTGAAGCTTAACCATAACAATCTCGCGCTCAATAGCGTCACTTACGGATAAATCTGAAACTTTTAGAACCGGAATTACCCTGTGTAATTGTTTACAAATTTGTTCAACAGCCTCATTTGTGGCAACGGTTGTAATAGTTATTTTTGAATAGTTCCTGTCAATAGTGGGCGCTACTGTAAGGCTTTCGATATTATAACCTCTGCCTGAAAACAAGTCTACAACTCTTGACAGTACACCTGATTCATTAGTTACCAAAATAGATAGTGTATGTAATGTACTCATATTATCTCCTAGCAAACCTTTTGGTCATTTGACAGTAAAACTTTATTCAAAGGTTGTCCTGCAAGAACCCATGGGTAAACCATCTCAAAATTTTCAACAACAAAATCGATGAATACCGAACATTCCGACTCCATAGCCTCTTTAAGTGCAGGAATGATGTCTTCTTCTTTTTCTACTCTTATACCTTTTGCACCATATGCTTGTGCTAATTTTACAAAGTCGGGAGCAGAAATTTTTGTTTGGCTATAGTGCTTATTAAATAATTTTTCTTGCCATTGACGAACCATGCCTAAATAACCATTGTTAATAACACAGTTTATAACCTTTAAACCATAGTCCATACAAGTTGCAAGTTCTTGAATATTCATCTGTATTGAACCATCACCTGCGATATTAATTACAAGTGCATTCTTGTCTGCAACCGCAGCACCTATTGCAGCGGGGAAACCAAATCCCATTGTACCCAAACCGCCTGATGTAATAAAGCGACGAGGCTCATCGAACTTAAACATTTGTGCACACCACATTTGGTGCTGCCCAACTTCTGTGCACACAATGGGTTTAAGGCTTTTAGTATATTCATAAATTGTTTCAATTACTTTTACAGCACTTAATTTATTTGAAGGACACTCAGGAATAGCACGTTTTTGTTTCCATTCGTCAATTTGTTTTAGCCATTTTTCTTTTGCAGCATGGTCAATAGTAAACGGTTTTGAAGTTAATTCTTCAATCATTGCACTAAGGATATTTTTTGCATCTCCGACTATTGGAATGTCAACTTTTACATTTTTTGAAATAGAGCAGGGGTCAATGTCAACATGAATAACCTGAGAATCGCGCGCGAAACGTTTTAGACATCCGGTAATTCTATCGTTAAAGCGGGTGCCTACTGCAAAAATTACGTCAGCATGAACTACTGCATAATTTGCCCAATAGTTACCATGCATGCCAAGCATACCAAGGCTCTGAGGTGAACTTTCAGGATAAGTACCTTTGCCCATTAAAGTATGTGCAACGGGCATTTCAAGAAGTTGTGCAAGCTTTGTTAGCTCATGATTTGCACCCGCCTGCAAAACGCCACCACCTGAAATAATAACTGGACGTTGCGCTTCGCGCAAAAGTTTTAGAGCTTTAGAAATCTGCAAAGGGTGCCCCTTATACGTTGGATTATAGCTGACAAGCTTAACTTCTTCAGGGTAGTTAAAGGTTGTTTTTGCAGTCAAAATATCTTTTGGCATATCAATTACGACAGGGCCGGGTTTACCTGTTGTTGCTATATAAAATGCCTCTTTAATAACTCTTGCCAAATCTTTGACATCTTTTACAAGATAATTATGTTTGCAGCAAGAACGCGTAATACCTACAATATCAGCCTCTTGGAACGCATCATTGCCAATTTGCTCGGTAGATACTTGACCGGTAAACACAACTAGCGGATAACCGTCATAA
>CALUYC010000103.1 GCA_944324895.1 Candidatus Gastranaerophilales bacterium | reverse complement strand
GGAAAGATACTGCAAAAACGCACTTGCCGTTGCAAAATATCTTGAAGGACACCCTAAAGTGTAAAGTGTTAACTACCCGGGGTTAGAAGGAAATAAATATCACGCTTTGGCTAAAAAGTACTTGCCTAGAGGACAAAGCGGGGTTATGGCGGTTAATATTAAAGGCGGAAAACAAAACGGTATTAAGTTTATGGACAGTCTTAAAATGGCTTCAAATGAAGTCCATGTTGCAGACATCAGAACTTGCGTGCTTCATCCTGCCTCTGCCACACATAGGCAACTAAGCGATGAGCAGCTTGTGGCTTGCGGTATTAACCCGGGGCTTGTAAGACTTTCCGTTGGTTTGGAAAATCTTGAAGATATTTTAGAAGATATAAATACGGCATTAGATGCCATATAAATTTAAAAGGCTCATCATTTGATGAGCCTTAATAATTACTTTCCTTGAATAAACCCTAAAATACCGTTTATAAAGGTTAGCGGGTGGACCGGGCAACCTGCAATATATAGGTCTATCGGGTATTTTTCCAAAAATTCTCTGTTAAGCTCGCTGCTTTGTTGGAAAACTCCGCCGGATATTGCACAAGCACCACACAAAACAACGATTTTTGGGTCAGGTGTTGATTTATAGCAATCTTCAAGAGCGTACGCCATATTTTTTGAAATCGGCCCCGTAATTACAAGACCATCGGCATGGCGAGGAGAGGCGACAAAATCTATACCAAATCTGCCCATATCAAAGTTTACGTTAGAGCAAGCGTTAAGCTCCATTTCGCAACCGTTACAGCCTGCTGCTGATACTTGTCTTAACTTTAAAGATTTTCCAAAAACTCTTTTAATTTCTTTTCTAACTTCTATTGCGATTTTTGAGAATTCTTCCTGAGTCATATCTTCTGTTACTATCAAGTTTTCTCTTTTTGTGGTCGATAATTTGTAGAAGTTTGTAAAATCTATTGCACCTGTTTTACATACGTTTTTACAAGCACCGCAGAAAGTGCATTTACCCATATCTATTGATAAAGGATTAAGCTTTAGCGCGCCTGTCGGGCAAACATTTAAGCAGTCTTTGCAGTTGTTGCAGTTTGCATTACAAAGTTTTGGAAGTCCCCTGAATTGCTCTCTCATAGGGGCATTTTTAATATCTTTTATAAATTGGTTTCCTTGATATATTCTTGATTTTAGCGTATCAAACATAATTTTATTCCTTATAAATCATTTCCGCAGTAGGACAAGTTAAAGCTTTTATTGCATAGTGGAAAGTCTGAAACCCCGTTATTTCTAACTGCAAGGGCAAGTCCGTACCAGTTGTTGAAAGACGGATCTTTAATTTTATATCTTGAAAGTGTACCGTTCATATCAGTTAAGGCAATATGAACTATTTCACCTCTCCAGCCTTCCGTAATTGAAATTGCTAAAGAATCAGCACATAAAGAATTATTATTTAAATTTAAAACTTCTTCCTTAAATCCGTTTTTAAGCATTTCAAGTATTCTTTTTGCAATAGATAATGACTCCATTGTTTCTTGATATCTTAATTGAAATCTTGCATTAACATCGCCCTTGCCTTTAAATATTTTTCTTGGCAGGGCAAGGTTTTTAAAACATTCATCAGCAAAATCGAAACGAGAGTCAATAACAATGCCGCAAGCACGAGCTGCCATTCCGACAAGTCCTATTTCGCGAGCTTTTTCTTGACTTACAACACCTGTTTTTTCTAATCTTGACATAACAGAGGTGTTTTTAAGCATGGTTTTAACCATTCTGTCAACGTCTTTTTCGACCTTTGTAAGTGTTTTTATAGCGCGTTCAATTTTTTCGTTATCAATATCAAAATTAACACCGCCAACTCTTACAAGACCTCTGCCAAAACGACTGCCTGAAAATTCAAGCATGGTGTTAATGACAAGTGTCCTTGTTGCTCCAAAAACCGATGCGCCCATAAGATAGGCAATATCACCTGATATTGCACCCAAATCGCCAATATGAATTGCAGCTCTTTCCATTTCAAGAGCTAAAGTTCTTATCAGTTGTGCTCTTTTTGAAACTTTTATATTTTTTAATATTTCCATAACTTTTGAATATGCAAGATTATGGGCAATTACGCTATCGCCACAAATAGACTCTGCCATTTGGTTTGTAGGGTGTTTAACCATAAGTTCTTCAACGCCCCTGTTTTGATAACCGAGCATAATTTCAAGGTGATAAACAGTTTCGCCGTTGCACATAAATCTAAAATGTCCAGGCTCAATAACACCCGCGTGAATTGGGCCAACTGCCACTTGGTGGACTTCTTCCCCTTCCATTTCAAAGAATTTATAGTCTTTTTGATTTTTTCTTAACGGCTTTAACCAAGGGTGGTTAAGGGGTTTTATTCCAAACTGTTCATAAAATTCTCTTTCAAAAATATGAAAAGCGAGAATTACTTGTGTTAATGATTCGTATTCTTTTTCGCTTCCCTCAAAAATTACAGAAGAAACATACAAATCAGCGTTTTCATCATCGGCAAGAATTACAAAAAGTTTTGTAGAACCCCTGCCCCAGTCCTTACCAAAAAAGCCTATGGGACGTTTATTTAAACTGATTATTTCTTCTCTTAAATCGTTGATTTTAAGTGTTGGAATATCATTTATATTGATTTTTGTATTATTTTTTTTTTTAATCCAGTTCATTTTGCTACCCTCTAAAATCCTGCCATAGCGCAGTTAATTATGTTATTTAAAAATGGTGGGATGTATACACCCAGTGTAAATACTATTAAAAGCATAATAAATTGCGGCGCAAACATGCAAAATGTAAGTTTGTTTTTGTTTTCCATTACGCTTTGAGCTTTATCCTCGCTCAATTTACCAAAAGCCATTTTAATTGTTACTTTTGCAATTCCCCAAAGGATGATTGTCAAAAGCAGTACAAATAAAGCGCATAGTACGTAATGACCGCTTGTTATCATTGATTTAACCATCAAAAATTCGCTTATAAATAAAACAGATGTCGGGAAGGCACAAATTGCAAGGAAGGAAAATACCCACAGCCAACCTGTTTTTTTGTCGGCCTCCATAATGCCGCTTACTGATTTAATTCTTTTTGTTGAAAACAGCTCAAGCACATTTCCTGACGTTAAAAAGAACGATGCTTTTGCAAGTGAATGCCCGATTAAATGTAAAATAACCGCATACAGTGCGCTACCGCCTAAAGCAGTACCTATTGCCAAAATTCCCATATTTTCAATAGAAGAATAAGCAAGCATTCTTTTGTAAATTTTTATGTGGTAAACAAAAACCGCCGTTACAAAAAGCGATACAAAACCGCAAATTAGGAGCATTATTCTTGCCCAATGGTCGCATTGGGCGATGTCTAAAACTTTAAATACTCTTACTATTACCAAAAATGCCGAGTTTAAAAGTGTTGCAGATAAAAGCGCAGATATTGGTGATGGTGCTTCGGAGTGCGCATCAGGCAACCAATAGTGTACGGGCGCAAGACCCATTTTTGTACCAAAGCCAAAAAGCATAAAAACAAAAGACATCTTAAGCCAAAAAGCATCAAAAGTCCCAGCGTGCTTATATAACTGTGCAAAGTCAAGAGTATTTATGTCACCTTGAGCAATGTTTAAGAAAATTATACCGACAAAAGCAAGAGCAATACCTATTGAGCAAATGAAAACATATTTCCAAGCAGCCTCAATAGCGTGTTTTGTTTTGTTGAAATAAATTAAATATGCACTTGATAGTGTTGTTGCCTCTACAAAAATCCAAGCAATACCTAAGTTGCTTGATAAGACCGTACCTGTCATTGCAAGGACGAAAATCATTATCATAAAGGAGTAATGTCCGATTTTTTTGTCAGGATAGTCAAGAGATTTGACATATCCGTTGTTGTATATTGCAACCATTAAAAATACTAAAGATAAAATCAGTAAAAATATAAGGTTTGTATTATCAACCGTAAAGTATGGAATATTGCCTTCTTTACCTATTTTAAGTGCCAAAAGTACACTGGATATTGCATGTAAAATGGCATATAAATTTACCATCGTACAGTCGAAAGCTCTTTTTTTAATTATTGCCATTAAAATGCAGGCAACTATAGGAAATATCAATATTACGTTAATCATTGCTGTAATCCTTTAAATCTGACAGGTTAGAAACTTCTAAATCTTTAAATTCTCTGTTAATTTCGTTTATAAATAAACCTAAGATGTAAATTGCTATAAATACATCAAGTAAAACGCCCATATTTACAAGGACAGGCATTTCTTTTGCAATAGAAAGCGAAAGCAGGAAAATACCGTTTTCCATTGTAATAAACTCTATTACGTTAGATATAATTTTGTGCTTAATGGTAATAAGCCATAAGCTTATAATAATTGTTGCAAGCGATACCCCAAAATACAGAGGAGAAATCATTTTCATTGTATCCGAATTAAAAAAGTGGTTCGGCAATAAAAATCCGCAAAGCAAAATAATACTTGCACTTACAAGGCAATAAAAATGTGGTATATTTGCACTCACATCTCTGTTTGCTCGGGTTTTTTTAAGTACTTTGAATAAAAACCAAGGTATTACAACTGTTTTAACAATTAATGTTTCAATAGTTAAAAAAGTTATATTTAATGCACTTTGGTGTTCAAAGTGGCATGCGCATATTAAAAACAAGAGTATACCTTGCATTACAAGTAACCTTACATGCGATACTATTCTGCTTGTTGCTGCTAAATACAGCATTGTAAGCCCAAAAAGTATTATAAAACCGTTCTCCATATTTTAGCCTCCAAACATCCTTGCAGCGACCAAAGACAGAACAATAAGCGCAAATGAACTCATAATAAAAATAAATTCAAAAACGTGCGACATTCTTATTCTTGCCGTTGCGGATTCAATAGTCCCTATAATAACGGATATTAAAAACATTAAACCAAGATATGCTGCAGCAGACGCCCACATACTAAGGCCTTGCGGTATAACAATCGCAGCAATGAGAGAGGATAACAAAAGCATTTTTATGCCTGATGCCCAAGTGATAAGAGCTAAATCTGAAGCTGAGTTATCTAAAATCATAACTTCATGAATCATTGTCAGTTCAAGGTGTGTTGCAGGGTCATCAACAGGAACCCTTGAACCTTCCGTTAAAATCATTATAAATAGCACAAGCAGCGCAAAAATACAAATTAAAATTCCGTATCCGCCTGAGTTTTCAACAATTTTTCCCAGTGCATCAAATGTGTAGTTTCCGCTAAGTGCCATAATAGATGCTAAAAGCATAAAAAATGCAGGTTCAACTATTGTCGTAAAGCAAGCTTCACGAGACGCCCCCATACCTTCAAAGCTGCTGCCTGTATCCATTGCGCCAATAAGTGAAAAGAATTTTGAAAAACTTAACACATAAGCAAAAACCACAAAACCTGCCTCTATGTTAATTATTGCGCTTGATGAGGCAAGTGGTACAAATAACGCTGCAAATAAAGCGCTTGCAATAACAATAACAGGAGTAATTCTAAAGACTCCACTTGTTGTTTTGCTTATTACAAAGTCTTTCTTCATAAGTTTTACAAAATCATACAGTGGTTGAAATATAGACGCACCGTATCTTCCGCCCCAAAATGCTTTTGTTTTTTTGATAATGCCCAGCATTAAAAACGGAACAAATAAAACTATTAATATGTTTAAAATTTTAATTGCCATTTTATCTTATCCTATAAACAAACTTCCAATTATTATTAAGACTAAAAATATCAATCCGTATTTTATGTAGCTTTGAATATTGCCGCTTTGCATAGCTTCAAATTTTGACAAAAACCATTCGTCAAATTTGACAAGCGGGTTAATAACGTAAGCTTCCTCTATATCGTCAATGTGTAAGCTGAAATGTGCCGATTTTGGGAACAGTTGTTTTGGTTTTTCAATGTCGAAAATCTTTTTAAACAATGGTTTTAACATTGATAAAAACGGGCTTGCATAAGATGAAGCGCTGTATTGCATACGATTATTTGCTCTGTCATATCCACACCCCCAGGTTTCATGCATTATAACTTTGTTGGAAAATTTGAATTTGATAACCATTAGTACAAGTATAAAAGCTATAAATCCAAATGCGCAAAGTGATATAGTTTGCATTAAATCAGCGCATGTTCTCACAGGCATAATACTTGTGTTTGCAACAACTGATGCGGGTTTTAGTACAATATCAAATATGTATTGCGGGAAAACACCGATTAAAATTGTCAAAAGCGCTAAAAACCCCATTGGTAAAAGCATTGATTTTTCGCTGTCTGATGTTGGTGCTTGCGCGTTTTCACTTCTTGGCATACCTAAGAATATTATGCTGAAAGCTTTTGTAAAACATAAGACCGCCATAGTGCCGACAAGTGCCAATCCTGCAATAGAGAACAACAGTGCAACAAGTACAAAGAAATCTTTAATTGCAAGACCTTTTAACATTGAAAAGTATATCAAAAATTCACTTATAAATCCGTTAAATGGAGGCAGAGCGCAAATTGCAACCGAACCTATTAAAAATAAAACCGCGCTAAAGGGCATTGATTTTATTAATCCGCCTAAAATTTCAATGTCGCGGGTGTGTGTTTTTATATAAACACTGCCTGCGCTTAAGAACAACAGTTCCTTGAATATTGAATGGTTTAATATGTGTAAAATTGCGCCTGCAAAGCCGATAAGTGCAATCTGCATTTGTCCGTATGCAAGACCTAACATGCCAACGCCTGCACCTATTCCAATAATGCCGATATTTTCAATAGAGTGATAAGCCAATAACCTTTTTAAATCGTGCTGAGTTATGGCATATAAAACACCATATAATGCAGATATAACAGAAATTATAAGAACTGCAAAAGCAAGTGCTTTTGATGGTGCTGCATAAAAAGATAAAACTCTTAAAATTCCATAAACACCTGTTTTAATCATTACACCGGACATAATTGCGCTGACATGACTTGGTGCAGCGGGGTGAGCATCAGGTAGCCAGTTGTGAAACGGTACAAAGCCTGCTTTTGTACCGAAACCAATAAATGCAAATGCAAAAACTAAATTTGCCAAATGAGAATTTTCTTTAAGTACTTGTGCAAATAAATTAAAATCATAACCGCCCGCATTTATTGCGCAAAGTGCAAAGGCTATTATTATAAATATTACGGAAATGTGCATAAAAACAAGATATTTTATACCTGCTTTAAGCACTTCTTTTTTTTCATTTTCAAATATAACAAGGAAAAACGAGCTTAATGACATTATTTCCCAAAAGATTAAAAATGCAAAAGCGTTTTGACAACTAACAACAAGAAGCATTGACGCTATGAGCAAGGGTAAAAATATTAAATGTGAATTTATATTTTTTACTTTGTCTAAGTAAGGTTTTAAATAGCCTTTTGAATATATAACTCCCATAAGGCTCATAACACAAATTACAAGCACAAAAAATGCGCTTAGTGAATCAAGCGCAAAGTTGACCGTTCCAAAAACAGGGTTAAAGTCGTACTGTGCGGTTAAATTTTGTCCGTCAAAAAGGACATTAAACGCCGGTTTAAGGCAAAGTAGCGAGCCTACAAAACACAGTATAGCAAGAACTGTAACTTTGTTTTTCTTGTTAAATATACTTGCAATAAATCCGCTTAGTATAAAAATTAAAATTCCTATAAAAAAAATATTCATTACTTCCATCCCAAAAATTCGGCTGTGTGTATAACAATCGGTGTTATAAAACTAACAAAAGTTAATGTCAAGCTTGAATTTATTTTTTTTAAAAAACTGCTTGAAATTAAAATTTTACGATATAAAATTTTTGTTGCGACTTTGGTCATTAACAACTTAAAATTTTTATACAGCGCCGTATAGGGACTATATGCACCGTATAATCGCAAAACCTTTTTTTGCGTGGTTTGTTAGTGTTCGAAAATGAGTTAACAGGAGAAAAAAATGGAAATGCAACAAAATTTAGATACAAAAGACTGTATCTCGCCAAATCATGTGGCACATGAACTTGCAGACAATGTTATGCCTGCAAAAGCTAACTTTAGAAAATCAAAAACTTTCGTACTTGCAATAGCAGCCGGTGCGCTAATTGCCTTTGGTGCTCAGGTTTCGCTAAACGTTATGACGGGAACCGAAGCTGTGAGTTGGGGTTTGGCTAAGCTAATCGGTGCAATGGTTTTCTCAACAGGGCTTATGATGGTTGTTCTAACAGGTGCGGAACTTTTTACAGGTAATGTTATGATGACTTTCTCGGTAATTGAGAAGAAAACAAGTTTGGCAAAATTGCTGCGTAACTGGACAATCGTTTATATAGGAAATTTTGTAGGTTCGATATTACTTGCTGCAATTATCTACTTTACGGGATGTTCTCATAACTCTCATGAAGCACTTGGTGTTTTAGGTCTTACAACTGCATACACAAAAGTAAACCTAACTTTTGTTGAAGCATTCACAAGAGGTATTTTATGTAACTGGCTTGTTTGTCTTGCTATTTGGATGGCTTCATCTTCTCGTCATGTTATAGGTAAGATTTTTGCAATATTTTTCCCGATTACAACATTCGTTGCATCAGGTTATGAACACAGTATTGCAAATATGTACTTTATCTCAAACGGTTTATTCTTAAAAGCTACTCCCGCTGTTGCCCTTGCTTCAGGATTAACTCCTGATCAACTTGCAACACTTAATATTAAATCATTTTTACTTGGCAACCTTCTGCCTGTTACTTTAGGTAATATGGTCGGTGCCTTTGTATTTGTTGTTCTATTATTCTGGACAGCATACTTAAGAGATGATCATGGTAAGGATATAAAATAAAATAACAAAAAGGCGCTCTAATGAGCGCCTTAACTATCTCGGGCCGATGAAAAAGATATTAACAGTTATTATATTTCTTTTGTTTTTTACTCCTCAGGTTTTTGCCATTGAGGAGCAAATTATGCTTGAAGAAAATCCTGACGGAGATTTTATTGAAAATATTACAGGCCAAACAAAAGAGGAATTTGAACAGGATATTAAAAAAGAAAAGGATACTTTTCTGTCAAATTTAATGAGCGCTCCAAAAGATGTTTGGGAATTGCAGATAGAGCGAACAGATGTTCCTTCACAGTTGCTTAAAAAACAACTTACAATGACCTTTGATAGGGGGCCGTTGGAGAGCTTTCACACTTGGGTAGCGCTTCAGGGTAACATTACAACGCAGATGAATGAACACTCTGATACCGATACAAAGTTTAATATGGCATTAATTAACATTATATTTGACGGAAAATTCAGGGGTGGCAAAGAGGGATTTCGTTTAATGTTAGATCCTACCCCAACACATGCCCATGGGTTTTTTCAACAGTTAATACAAGATGCATATTTTGAGACAAACAGAATACCGCACCATAATATATTAATAGGTAACTCTCGTCCCGGCGTTGGTTATGAAGGAGCTCAATCTCCTTATACTTTGCCTTTTGTGGCACGCTCACAAATCTCAAGAAATCTTGCAAATGTCAGAAAATTCGGTTTAAGGGTAAGAGGCGACTATTCTCTTGTAGATTACGACTTTGGCGGGTACAGTTCAGATACTTTCTTTCAGGAATTTTTCCCCGGAGTTGAATTTGATGGCTGGGTGAATGTTAAACCATTGGGCAAAACAGATGGCAAATGGGGCAAAATTGTAGCAGGCGGCGGCATTGTAGCAGGTAAAAGGCATGATATTGATTATTTTATGACGGGTGCTGCTCTTAGTTATGAATATAAAAAATTCTGGGCGCGGGCGGAATATGCTAACTCTGACGGTTCAAACGGAGGTAGCGGGCCTACAAATAAAGGGGCGGAAGGTTTTTATGCAACCGTTGCCTATCATTTAACTAAAAAAATAGAACTTCTTGCAAGATACGACCAATTTAACCCCGACAAAACAAAACGCAACAATAACCAAAGAGAATACTCTGCAGGTATTAACTATTATTTAAAAGGACAGGCACTAAAACTTATATTTAACTACGTTTATTGTCAAAACGATGCAAAACCTGATTCACATAAGTTAATCGTCGGCACTCAAATTGTATTATAGAAAAATTTGTGCTATATTTTTTCAGGAAGTAATATGAAAAAAATAGTAAGCGCAAAAGATGCAATAAGTTTAATTAAGGATGGCGCAACCGTTATGGTTGGCGGTTTTTTAAGTTGCGGTGCACCGGATAAATTAATTGACGAGCTTGTGGCACAAGGTAAAAAAGACCTTACCATGATTTGCAACGATACATCTTATCCTAATGTAGACAAGGGCAAAGTTATTACAAATAAGTTGGTTAAAAGGGTAATTGCAGCCCATATTGGTACAAATCCCGAAACCGGCAGACAAATGCATGAGGGGGAAATTGCCGTTGAGCTCATACCAATGGGCACACTTGTTGAAAAAATACGCGCAAAAGGTGCAGGTTTAGGCGGTGTGCTTACCCAAACAGGTATTGGAACAATTTTAGAAGAAAATAAAAAAACAATAGAAGTTGACGGTAAAAAATTTATTTTTGAAAAGCCGTTGGGTGCGGATTTTGCCTTAATATACGGCACAAAAGCCGATAAATATGGCAATGTTTCATTCTTTGGTACAACAAGGAATTTCAATACGGTTATGGCAACTGCAGCGGACACTGTTATTGTTCAAGCGGATGAAATTGTGGAATGCCTTGACCCTAACGAGGTTGTAATACCCGGACTTTTTGTAGATTATATTGTTAAGCGCGAGGAAAATTAATGCCTGTTGCACAAGTTGAATTAACAAAAGAAAAAATAAGAGAAATTATTGCAAAAAGAGCTGCGCAAGAGTTTAAAAGAGGCGATGTTGTTACCTTGGGAATAGGTTTGCCGACAGAAATTGCAAACTATGTCCCTGATGAAGCGGGTGTTATTTTTCAATCTGAAAACGGGCTTTTAGGTGCAGGCAGATTGCATCAGGGTGAAAGTCCCGACCCTAGAATAATTAATGCAGGTGGGGCTTTTGTGGAGCCTATAAAAGGTTGTTGTTTTTATGATACGCAAATGGCTTTTACCATCATGCGCGGCGGACATATTGATGCGACTGTTTTGGGTGCATTACAGGTGGATGAGGAAGGAAATCTTGCAAGCTGGATGATACCAAATAAATTTGTTCCCGGCATGGGCGGTTCAATGGATCTTGTTGTGGGTTCAAAAAAAGTAATTGTTGTAATGGAACACTTGTCTAAAAATCAAATAAAGATTGTCAAAAAGTGCGATTTACCCCTTACTGCATCTAAAGAAGTCGATATGATAATTACCGAAAGATGTGTCTTCGAAGTTACAAATCAAGGACTTTTAATGACCGAGATTAATCCCGCATTTACAATAGAGGATATAAAAGCTTCAACAGGGGCCGATTTTAGGGTTAGTCCAAATCTTAAAAAGATGATTTAGATATTTTTTCCTGCATTATATGCTTCAACAAGCGCTTTATGACCCTTTATGTCTCCTGCTGCGGTTACGCCAAAGCCTTTTATAACGCCTTTTAGCCTTGTTTTGCCAAAACAAGCTATCCAGCCTTCAAGTCCCTTAATTGCTCCGTCAGCGCAATATTCACCTGTATCTGCGGCTGTTGCCAAAAGGTAAATATCTCTGAAGGGATAATTGGATTCAAACAGAGGGTTTGTTCTGTCGATAAAAGTTTTCATTTGTCCTGACATTTCATAATAATAAATAGGAGTTGCAAAAACAATGACATCTGCAGTTTTAAATTTTTCCAGAATTTCTCCCATATCATCGTTAATTATGCATTTTTTGGTTCTTATGCAGCTAAGGCAGCCCTTGCAGAAGTTTATATTTTTTTCGCATAAATAAATAATTTCGGCATTGTTACCGGCTTCTTGTGCTCCTTTTTGAAATTCTTGCGCAAGTAAGGTTGAATTTCCGTTTTTTCTTGGGCTTGTAGCCAATATAAGAACTTTTTTCATAAACTCTCCTTAAAATTACTATTCTTATTATTCATCTTTTTTAAAAAATAGCAAATACTTATATTAAATATTAAATTATGCTTTTTGAGCATACAGTCAGGTATATTTTTCAATATATTTATTTATATCAAACTTTTTACGTATCGAGTTATATGTCATTGTACGTATTTTACCCGTTAAATATCTGTTTGAAAAAGCTCTGTCATGCAATGCTCCTATTGACCATAAAATAGCAGTATAGCCGCTTGCAGAAGGTGAGTCGTATGCGTACTTGTCATTTAAATAGATTGCAATTTCAAGCGCCTGTTTGGCTGTTTTTGTCCACTTTACAAGTTGTTTTGCCCAATACATTCTTAAATACCCATGGATTGCACCTTCTTTTACAAGTTGTTTTTGTGCAGCATTCCAAAGTATATCCTTTGTTTTTGAATTTTCAAGTTCTTCTTTTGAATAAATATGTTCCCTAAAATCGCTTTTATGTTCTTTAATGTTTTCTTTTGCCCAGTTTGGTATGCATTTTAAACTTTTAAAATCTTTGCAATAAAGACAAAAATTGTCTGCAAGCTCCTTTCTTATGATTAATTCTTCAAGAAAAGACTCTTTGTTTTCATCGCTTTCATCTGCGCAAATGACTTCAAGTGCAACTCTTTGAGCAGATATAAAGCCTAGGTTTAAATATTTAGATAGTCCGGATTGAACATTTTTGTCTGGATTATTTCTGAATTTTTCATAATATGGCAGTTTATTTTCTATAAAATCCTTAATTAAGGGCGAAATTGGTGATTTTTCTTTGTACTCTGTTAAAAAAGGATAAATATTTTTGTATATTTTTCTTCTGATTGTTGATGCTCCGTATTCTTGTTTATTTGATAAAAACCTTGCAGGAATTATGTTATGAGAATCAATTTCATAAATTTTAAAATCAACGTTTTTTAAATATTCTCTGTCTAAAATTGGGTTAAAATCAATAATAAGAAGCGCTGTAGGTAATTTTTCAAAATATTTCAAAAGTTCTGTTTTATCATTTTTAAAAATTTCAAAATCAATTTCATTTTTTAAAAATTCTGTTTCAACTTGTGCTACATGCTTATTTATAAAATCATCTTTTGGCTTATATGAATTTAAATTTATTGAGCATATTATTTTATATGGCAAATTTAGTTTCTCTGAAATTTCTTTGCAAAATTGCAGTGCAAAGTTGTCGTATGGGCGAATTTCTCTTTCCATAAGATAAATAATTTTGCCTTTTTTTATTCCTTTTTGGTTAAAATTGTGTATTCTTAAAGGGTTAACACTTTTTTCGTATTCAAAAACTTTAGGTACGTAGTTTAAAAGCGTGTTTCTTATCATTCTTTGCATTAAATTAGTATGAATTAATAGGAAATTTAAAACATTGCAACAAAGTTTAATTTTGTAGTGAATTTAAGAATAATTTTGCACACTTTGAAAGAGGGGAACTTTTTTTCCATGCAATTAAAACACCCGCTTCAAGTGTTGGTTTTAGAGGTTTAAAGCAAAGATTGCTTTTGCCTGTAAAATTAATCAGTTTGTCTATACAGAGAGCATAACCAAAGCCTTCATCTACCATAATTGAAGCGTTGAATAAAAGGTTATAAGTGCCTACTATATTAAGCTTTTCAAAGTCATCTCCAAGCCAGCCTGAGATTAAATTTTTGACTAAAAATTGTCTTGAAGAAAGTATGGGTATATTTTTTAAATCTTGAGGTGTAATAAACTTTTTTTTGGCAAGCTCTGCGTCCTTTCTCATTAAAATACCCCATTTGTCTTTTTGAGGAAGACTTATAAAGTCAAATTCTTTTTTATCAAAAGGCTCAATAAAAAGCCCAAAGTCTAACAAACCCTTATCCAGCTTTTCTTTGACGTCTTCTCCGTTTCCGCTGTACAAGTTAAATTTTATATTTTTATATTTCAACTTAAGCTTATTGGCTGCCTTGGCAATTATTCTCATAGCGTCCGTTTCGCCGCCGCCAATATATATTTCTCCTGCTATATTTTTTTCATCATACAAAAATTCACTTTCTGTTTTATCTGCAAGTTCAATAATCTCTTGAGCCCTTGCCAT
>CALUYC010000102.1 GCA_944324895.1 Candidatus Gastranaerophilales bacterium | reverse complement strand
ACCAATTTGCCATAAGTTTAATACCGCCTGACGCTTCAAGGCCGCCTATAATAATGAATAAACCAATGAAGAAGAAAATTGTATTCCATTCAACTTCAACCAAAATTTTGGCAGGTTTTTCAAATATCAAAAGAATACTTGCGCCAATCATGGCGATTAAAAATGTCGGTATGTGAGTAATGTCATGAGCCATAAAGCCTAGAATTACAAGTAATAATACAACGCCTGAACGCCAAGCAAGAAGCTTGTCTGTTATAGTGTTAGAGTTGTCGATTTCTGCAACCGATGCCATTTTTTCAGGTGTGCTTTTAAGTTGTTTTCTGAATAAGAAAATCAAAATACCTGTGCAAACAAGGAAAATATATACAACGATATCTGTTAATTCTTTAATAAAGTCCATAAAGCTAAAACCTGCCGCAGAGCCGATGATGATGTTCGGCGGGTCGCCTATTAGTGTTGCTGTACCACCAATATTTGAACAGATAATTTCGGTAATTAAAAACGGTACAGGATTTAAGTCTAATTTTTTACATGCCGCAAATGTAATCGGCATAACCAAAATTACGGTTGTTACGTTATCTAAAAATGCGCTTGCAACAGCAGTAAACAGTGCTAAAGAAAAAAGTACTAATTTTGGTTTACCTTTAGTATGTTTTAAAATTTCGTTCGCCATCCAAGTAAACATGCCTGATTTTGCTGCGATGTGAACGATAATCATCATCGAAACCAATAGAAATATTACATTAAAATCAATAAAGTTTGTAAAATATTCACCCAATGCCTGTGGGTTTTTTTCAGTCTGTAAAAGCCCCAAAAACAATGTAATACAAGCACCCAAAAGAGCTATTGTAACTTTAGATATTTTTTCCCATGCTATAAAAATATAAGCAACAATCAAAATTGAAGCGGATATAATTATTGCATTTTGACTTGTTAGAGCATGTAAATGTTCCAAAATTTTCTCCTCTCCTAAAATATTAACTAAGCTTATTCTATCGAATAAAAATTATTAGTCAAAGGCACAATAAATATTTTTTATTTTTTTGTGATAGTATTTATTTAAAGGGAGAAATTCAGGAGAGTTTAATGAGTTTAGTTAATATTTTATTAAAAATTTTTAAAGACCCTAACGAGAGAAAGATTAATAAAATCATGCCTGTTGTTGAGCATATAAATGCGCTCGAGGAAGAATTTTCTAAACTCACAGACGACGAGCTTAGGGCAAAAACAGCTGAATTTAAGGAAATACTTTCAAAAAGAGAAACCTCATCTGACATTAAAAAAGACCGAGAGCTTGAAAAAGCTGCATTGGATATGATTCTGCCTGAGGCTTTTGCAACTGTTCGTGAAGCGGGTAAAAGAGTTTTAAATATGCGTCATTTTGATGTTCAGCTAATTGGCGGCATATTCCTGCATAATGGTCATATTGCGCAAATGAGAACAGGTGAAGGTAAAACACTTGTTGCAACATTGCCTGCATACTTAAATGCGCTAACAGGCAAAGGTGTTCATATTATAACGGTTAATGATTATTTAGCTAAGCGCGACAGAGATTGGATGGGCAAAATCTATGAATTTTTAGGTTTAACTGTTGGCGTAATACTTTCTCAGGGTTCGGGGCATAACGATTTTGAATCTAAAAAAGCGGCGTATGCTTGTGATATTACATACGGTACAAATAATGAATTTGGTTTTGATTACCTGCGCGATAATATGTCTTCTTCGCTTGAAGGACTTGTTCAAAGACCTTATAACTATGCAATTATAGATGAAGTTGACAGTATTTTAATTGATGAGGCAAGAACCCCTCTTATCATTTCAGGCAGGCTGGAAAAATCTGCCCAAACATACAAAACCATGGCAAAAATTGCTCCACAGCTGAATAAAGTAGAACATTACGAAGTGGATGAAAAAAATAAAAACATTATTTTAACTGAAGATGGTATTGATAAGGCTTGCGAACTTTTGGGTGTCACAGATTTATTTGACATTCAAACTCAATATGCCCATCACCTTTTGCAGGCACTAAAGGCGAAGGAACTTTTCATTAAAGATACTGACTATGTGGTTAAAAATAATGAAGTAATGATTGTTGATGAGTTTACGGGCCGTATTATGGAAGGCAGACGTTGGTCAGAGGGCCTACATCAGGCAATAGAAGCAAAAGAAGGCGTTCCTATCCAAGATGAAACGCAAACTTTAGCCAGCATTACTTTTCAAAATTTGTTCAGATTGTATCCTAAGCTCTCCGGCATGACAGGTACTGCAATGACTGAAGAAGCCGAATTTGGCAAGATTTATAACCTTCCTTGTACTGAAATTCCTACCAATAAGCCCGATATTAGAATCAATTATCCTGATGTCATCTATAAAACAAAGGAAATGAAGTATCAAAAAGTTGCCGAAGAAATCGAGAAGATGGCAAAAATGGGCAGACCGACGTTAGTTGGTACAATCAGTATTGAAAAATCCGAGTACTTGTCAGCTATCCTTAAAAAACGCGGTATTAAGCATAATGTCTTAAATGCTAAGGCGCATGAAAGAGAAGCCTATATTATTGCGCAAGCAGGAAGGGTTAATGCTGTTACAATCGCAACAAATATGGCCGGTCGCGGTACAGACATTCTTCTTGGCGGCAACCCTGAGTATTTGGCAAAAGAAGAACTGGATAAAATGGGTATTAACCCTGGAAGTCCTGATTATGAAGTCCAAAAAGAAGCTGCACTTGCTCGTGCAAGAAAAATAACCGAAGAAGAACACGCCAAAGTTGTATCACTGGGTGGTTTACATGTAATTGGTACAGAGCGACATGAGTCAAGACGTATTGATAACCAACTACGCGGTCGTGCTGCCCGTCAGGGCGACCCCGGGTCGACCAAATTTTTCTTGTCGCTTGAGGACGATTTAATGAGAATTTTCGGTGGCGATAAAATCTCTGCTTTAATGAATATGCTTAATATCGAGGAGGATATGGCAATAGAAAATCCTCTTATTACTCGTCAAATTGAATCAGCACAAAAGAAAGTCGAAACCTACCATTTTGACATAAGAAAAAGCGTGCTTGAATATGATGATGTAATTAATATTCAAAGAGAAAAATTCTATATCCAAAGGCGAAAAGTACTTGCTTTAAGAAGTTTAAAATCCGATATAGATTATATGATTAATCTTGAAGTGGATAAGATTTTAAAACAATATATTTCTCCTGATATGCCTCCTGCCGAGTATGTTAAAGATGATATTAAAATGCTTACAAACGAAATACATCTTGTTTTTCCGCAGCTTATTGATGTACAAGTTGAGGATTTAATGGAAAAAAGATATCAAGAGATGTCTGATTACCTTAAAAACCTTGTTAATCAAGCGTATAAAAATATGGAAGAAACTTCCGTTCAAGGATTTAATGATGTTATGTCAAAATACGGCTCGCCTGATACACCAAAGCAAGAACCGTTTTCGGATAATAATGTCATGAGAACACTTGAAAGAGATATTCTTTTGCAGGTTATTGATTCCAAATGGATAGACCATTTAAATAATATCGATGCACTAAAAGACTCAATCGGGCTTGTTGCATACGGTCAAAAAGATCCGCTTATTGAGTATAAAAAAGAAGCGTTTAATTTATTTAACGCTATGATGTCAGATATTCAGTCTGAAACTGTAAGACACTTGTTCAGAGCTCGTTTTGGCATACAGATAATAGACGAAAATCAAAATGCGCTCGAGGATATTCCTTTTATGGATGAAGATTTTGAAAGAGAAACCGAGTTAACTCGTGCGCTAAAAAATTCAACGCCTAATTACGTTGATGAACAGCCTCAGGAGGATATGCCTAAAGTTGGCAGGAATGATTTGTGTCCCTGCGGTAGTGGGCTAAAGTATAAAAAATGCTGTGGTAAGGGCAAAGTTTAGTAATAAAAAAGAGCCTGTGCGCAAGGCTCTTTTTTGGTTTCGTATCTTAATTCGCGCACTCCGTTAAAATTTTGCCCCTTGTTTTGTTTTTCTTTGTTCAAAAATTTTATCTATTAAATTAAGTGTTTCAAACTTGTTATTTACCCACTTTGGTGCAATTAGAGTTTTTGAATAGCCGCTGCCTGCAAGCCTGTGAATAGTTGTAGTTGGCGGTAATAACTCCAAAAAATCGCAGACAATTTCGCAATACTCTTGCATACTAAGCAAAACAAAGGGATTTTCTTCATATATTTTTGCTAGAGGTGCATCTTCAAGTATGGTTAGCATATGTAATTTTATGCCGTCGATACCAAGTTCTGCCAGTCTTTTTGCACTTTTTAACATCATTTCTTTTGTTTCATTAAAAAGCCCTAAGACCATATGAACACATACATTAATATTTCTTTCTTTTGCGAGTTTATATGCCTTTAAAAAGCACTCGTAATCGTGTCCGCGGTTAATTTTTTTAAGCGTATCGTTGTATGTACTCTGCAAGCCTAGCTCAAGCCAAGGGTTTTTATATGTTGAAATCAAATCAAGCTTTTTTTCATCTACGCAATCAGGACGCGTGCCTATTGAAATTCCTAAAATATTTTCGTCACAAAATGCTGCATCATAGATGTTTTTAAGTTCTTCAACAGGCGCATAGGTGTTTGTAAAAGCTTGAAAATACGCAAAAAACTTTTGTGCACCAAAGCGTTCGCTTAAGTTTTTTATGCCTGTTTTTATTTGGTTTTCAATGTCCAAGCTGCTTGAATGTGCTTTTGAAAAACTTCCTGATTCATCGCAAAAAACGCATCCTCCGCTTGATATTGTTCCATCCCTGTTTGGGCAGGAAAAGCCTGCATCTATAGTTATTTTGTAAACCTTTTGCCCGAATTTTTCTTTCAGATAGTCACTAAAGGCATAATATGCTTTTTGCATTTTTTTATCCTAAATCCACCTGATAAAATTTTATAATCTATTGTGATATTTGGCAAATTTATTAATAATTGTGCTATAATTATATTTATTGACAGTTTATCTAGGTGGATTTATGAGAATTTTAATTTCAAATGACGACGGCATAGCAGCAACAGGCATAAAGGCTTTAATTACAAGGTTATCTCAAGAACATGATGTATATGTTGTGGCGCCCGACAGAGAAAGAAGTGCTGCCGGTCATTCTTTAACATTGCACACCCCTTTAAGGGTTGAGGAATTAGAATCTCAATACGGTGCAAAAAGAGTGTGGGTTACCTCAGGCACCCCCGGTGACTGTATTAAACTTGGTATTTGCGCTGTTTTAGAGCAGGGTGAGCTGCCAAACATTGTAATATCAGGTATAAACCATGGGCCAAATTTAGGAACCGACATCTTATACTCAGGTACGGTTAGCTGCGCAATGGAAGGAGCTATGCTCGATTATCCCAGTATTGCTGTTTCTTTGGCAAGTATGACTTCTGATCCTACATATTTTGATGTCACTGCTGATTTTATTGCAAAATTTCTTCCTAAAATTAAAAAAATTAATTTTCCCAAAAAAACGATTTTAAATATTAATACTCCTGCCCTTGAAGAAGAAGACATTGCAGGGGTTGAAATAACCAAACTGGGTACAAAAATGTTTACAGACAGCTATGAAAAACGTATTGACCCAAGGGGCAAGGTTTATTATTGGATGGCAGGCGAGTTAACTACAAAACATGAAGAAGACGGAACTGATATAAGTGCTGTTCGCGCAAACCGTATTTCAATCACTCCTGTTACATTTGAAATGACTCACAAAAGCATTATGGCTGATTTAGAAAAAGAATTTTGTAAAGACGGAATTTGCGATTGGTACGGATATGGCTCAAATAACTCTTAACGGAAATAAAAAGCATATATCTGACAATACTACTCTTGAGGCTTTATTGTCTGATATTGAGTTGCCTAAATTTTATGTTGTCGAAAAAAACATGAAAATAATTTATAGAGAAAATTTTGCAAATGAAATCCTAAAAGACGGTGACAGTGTTGAAATTGCAACCTTTTGCGGTGGCGGCTAGTATATTTAAAATGCTTGTGTTAAAATTCTTGCGTAGATTTTAACGGGGATTTTATGAAAAAACGAGCATATATAAGCGTATTTGACAAAACTAATGTTGTAGAACTCGCAAAAAAATTGAGTTTAACAGGCTGGGAAATTGTTTCTACAGGCAATACTTGCAAATTATTGTGTGATAACGGCATAAAAGCCATAGAAAGTTCAACTCTAACAGGTTTTAGTGAACTTTTGGGCGGTAAGGTTAAATCTTTGCACCCAAGAATTTTTGCTCCGATACTTGCAGACGAAAGTGAAATCAGTTCTTTGCAGGATTCTCCGTTTTCTCTTGTTGTCGTTAATTTATACCCTTTTGAAAAATACAAAGGCGTTAACGCCGATATAGACACTTTGCTTAAAAACATTGATATCGGCGGTGTTGCACTGTTGCGTGCAGGTGCAAAAAATTATAAAAATGTGACCGTTATATGTGATACAGATGACTATGCTCTTGACTTTGACAACATTGATGAAAAAACAAGACAAAAGTTGGCGCTTAAGGTGTTTGAAAAAACATCAAAGTATGATTTTACAATTTTTGAAGAGCTTTCTTATAATTTTGGTTTGTCAAAAGAAGATGTATTGAGCAATTCAAAAGCTTTATATCTAGATAAAATTTGTGATTTAAGATATGGTGAAAACCCGCATCAAAAGGCATCATTATACTCCTATGATAATCAGTTGGATTATGAAATTTTAAATGGCAAAGAGATGTCTTACAATAATATACTTGACGCTACTGCTGCTCTTAGTATTGCAGCAGAGTTTTTTGATGTTAACGCATGTGTAATTGTAAAACATACTAATCCATGCGGTGTTGCATTGGGAAAAAATATAGAAGATGCTTGGAAAAAAGCGCTTGATTGTGACCCGCTAAGTGCTTTTGGCGGTATAGTTGCCTTTACAAAAGAAATAGATGATACTGTTGCTAAGCATTTAACTTCTATGTTTTTAGAGATTGTTATTGCGCCGTCTTTTTCTTGTGGGGCGATTGATATTTTAAAAACAAAGAAAAATTTGAGAGTTCTAAAAATTAATACTCCTTACGACAAATTCTCAAATTTTGTTCCGCAAGAAGTTAAACTTACACCATTTGGGGCACTGGTTCAAGAAAAAGATACTCTTGAGCTTGATCCCGATAAATTTAAAATTGTAACTAAATTAAAACCTACTCAGGAGCAAGTTGAAGATATGGTTTTTGCTTTTAAAATTGCAAAACATGTTAAATCTAACGGTATTGTAGTCGCTAAGGATTTAAGAACTTTGGGCATTTGTGGTGGTCAAACAAGCAGAGTGGGTGCGGTTGAAATCGCAATAAATCGTGTTTGTGATTCACCAAAGGATGCCATACTTGCAAGTGACGGGTTTTTCCCTGCTATTGATAACATTCATCTTGCTGCTCAAAATAGAATTGCTGCCATTATTCAACCTGCAGGTTCTATTAAAGATAAAGAAGTTATTGAAACTGCCGACAAAATGGGCTTAGTAATGGCAACAACAGGCATTAGACATTTTAAGCACTAGTTAAGAAGGTATAACAACTATGCAAAACGCAGACAAAAAGGCTCTTATCGGACTTAGTACGGGTCACTTTATGGTTGACTGGTATGCTTCTATTTTGGTGCCTTTATATCCGGTTATTACTGCAAAACTTGGAATTTCACTTTCTTTTATAAGCACAATTATTGCATTTGGACATATGTTATCTTCAATGTTGCAACCGCTTTTTGGCTATATATCAGATAAATTGCGCCATAGGACATTTATGTTCTGGGGTCTTGTAATGGCATCAATTTTTATTCCTCTTACAGTTGTTTCAAATTCAGCTAAATTTCTAACCATATTTTTAATATGCGGAATGTGCGGAAATGCTTTTTATCATCCGCAAGTTACATGTCTTGTAAATACCTTCAGCTATAATAATCCAAAACTTGCAAAATATATGGGGATATTCCTGGGTCTGGGCACAATCGGTTATGCCATTGGCCCTGTTTGTTCATCATCCATTGTTGATTTGTTTGGTGAACATGCGCTGTTGACATTTTGTATCCCCGGTATTTTAACAGCAATCTTAATTTATTTTGTTGTGCCAAAAATACCTGTCACATCTGTTTGCAAAACAAGGGAGAAATTTTTCCCGATTATGAAGGAAATTCTAAGCTCTAAGACAATTCTTGCACTAATTTTAATCGCTGTCGTCAAATCAGGTGTTAGTATAAGTTTTGGAACATATATGCCGTTTATTCTTGAGGAT
>CALUYC010000101.1 GCA_944324895.1 Candidatus Gastranaerophilales bacterium | reverse complement strand
TACCACGACCTGTGATAGAGAAAACGTCTTCAACAGGCATCAAGAAAGGTTTGTCTAAGTCACGTTCGGGAGTTGGGATGTAGCTGTCGATAGCATCCATAAGTTCCCAAATTTTATCAACCCATTTGTCTTCACCGCGAGCGATTGAAGAATTAGCTTGAACAGCTTCCAAAGCTTTAAGAGCTGAACCTCTGATGAACGGAATGTTGTCACCGTCAAATTCGTAAGATGATAACATTTCACGAACTTCCATTTCAACAAGATCAAGAAGTTCTTCATCATCAACCATATCGCATTTATTCATAAATACAACTAGACGAGGAACACCAACTTGGCGAGCAAGCAGGATGTGTTCACGAGTTTGAGGCATAGCACCGTCAGTTGCTGCAACTACAAGAATTGCACCGTCCATTTGAGCTGCACCTGTAATCATGTTTTTAACATAGTCAGCGTGGCCGGGGCAGTCAACGTGCGCATAGTGACGTGTGTCTGTTTCATATTCAACGTGAGCAGTTGAAATAGTAATACCACGTGCTTTTTCTTCAGGAGCTGCGTCGATTTCATCGAACTTTTTAGCTTCAGCTTTACCTGCAGCAGCCATACAACCAGTAATAGCAGCTGTTAACGTAGTTTTACCGTGGTCAACGTGACCAATGGTACCGACGTTAACGTGCGGTTTGGTTCTTTCAAATTTTTCTCTAGCCATAAGATAGATTCTCCTTTTTTTGATTTATTTTTTTTGGTTTATTTGTTTTTGTGTTTGCAATACTTATAAAAGTGGTGGGCAGGGGTGGATTCGAACCACCGTAGTCGTTAGACGGCAGATTTACAGTCTGCTCCCTTTAGCCACTCGGGCACCTACCCATATTAAATTTTAAAATGTACGATTGTTTCTTTTTCGGTGCCGCTCCTGTCAAATTTCAAACTGAAATTTGTCCGCTCGCTCTGCTCGCAACGTCGCAATCGATTGGTTACATCTTTAGCTTTCTCAACGAAAGCTCAAGATTTCACACACGGCTTACGCTTTTCGGGCACCTACCCATATTAAATTTTAAATTTAAATGCCCTTGACGAGATTTGAACTCGTGGCCTCTCCCTTACCAAGGGAGTGCGCTACCCCTGCGCCACAAGGGCATAAAACTACCCTTGACGGGTGTGACATTATTTAAAATCAGTTTTTAAAGTACAATTCTGAAAAAACTGCCGATGGAGGGAATCGAACCCCCAACCTACGGTTTACAAAACCGTTGCTCTACCATTGAGCCACATCGGCATTTATCTTCATGACTACAATATTATTAAGGACAAGGCAAACTGTCAAGCAAAATTTAAATTTTACCAAACAGTTTGAGCGATATTTTATACTTTAGTTGTAAAATTTTTGAATTTATATTTAAAATACCATTATTAGGGCAAAAATTTATCGCAAATTTATACAGTCGTTCATTAAAATTTGTTTTTACAAGCCAAAAGTTCAGCATTTGCGCACTTTTTTTATAAAAAATATCCTTGACATCTGTGGCATGCTCCATTGAATATTCAAGTGCTTGGGGCAAGTATGTAACTACATTATAAATATTTAATTTTTTATGCCCTTTTCTGTAGCAATAAAGCTGTTCTTTAAGATAAGAAAAACTACAGGCTTTTTTTAAAACTTCCCAATAAAAAGGTAAATCTTCAGCAAATGATAAATTTTTAAAAACAATATTATTTTGAACCAAAAAATCTCTTTTATAAAACTTTGTGCAAAGTTCGTAATTGGTTTCATACAAAAGTCCTTTAGCAATATTTTTATCAAACGGGCAAGGAAGTTTTTTAAGCTTAGCCAAACGATATTTAGGATTTGAAAATTTAAACCTGTTCTTATTTTCCCAAAAGACATAATAAGGGCAAAACAGCACGTCTGCTTTTGTTTTTAAAAGATTCTCTTTTGCCATATCTAAAAGATTATTTTCAATATAATCATCAGAATCCAAAAAGAAAATATATTTACCCGCGCACTCTTTAAGTGCTACATTTCTTGCATTTGCCGCACCAAGATTCTCTCTTAAGGGCAATATTTTAATTCTCTTATCAACAAAACTTTTTACAATTTCTAAAGTATTGTCATTTGAGCAATCGTCTACTATAATTAATTCTAAATCCCCGTAATTTTGGTTTAGCACACTGGAAATACATTGTTTGATGTATTTTTCACTATTATACGCAGTTATGATGATTGAAAAAAAAGCACTTTTCATATTATAATTTTACAATAAAAGTTCATTTGTTATAATTAATTAAAACAGTTTTAAGTAGAGAAAAAGATGCAGGTTATTCAGACAGTAAATGATACAATAAGAATCCTCTTTAGCCCCATCGATGAGGACTTTAAGCTTCTTGATTTCCTATTGGTGCAAGAGGCAGATAATAAATATCTTGCGCAAATTATTGAAATTTATGATGACAAATACGATGCTTCGCAAAATGTGGCACGTGTTAAATTATTTTTTAAAGTTAATGACAAAGGCGAAGTCTTTGGTTACGACCATTTTACGCCTTCTAAAGAGTGTGAAATTACAAAAATCAAACGCGACGAAATTTTAAACTTTATAAATGAAGACAAAGAATCTTTAACTATAGGACTTGATTATCAAAGCGGTGAGCCGTTTGATATTAACCTTGATTTCCTAAAGAATAATCCGGTAATTTTTGCAGATAAAATCGAACATGCAAACAATATCAGCCTGCACTTTGCAAGCGCACTGTCTAGATACAACAAGCACAGCGTAATTTTTGATTTTAGTGGTACGCTTGAAATAAAAAAAGCAAAAAGATTAGTTTTAACAAAAGATGTAAAATTACCGCTTGATTTTAACAGTGTTAATTACGTTTGGGAAAAAGGTCTTGCGACTGCATCTCTTGAGACGCAAGCAATATGCCGAGAAATTTTCAATGAAATTCAAACTTTTGCAAAATCAACACCTGAGGGTTTTATACCGTATAATAAATTTTTAGATGTAATTGAAATTCAATACAAAGCAACCCCTATAGTAGAACTTACGGTTTTGCTTAATAAATTAAATGCCTATCAAAAATCAAATATTTTTGCAAACAGCAAAAAGGATTTTGAAGGCATAGAAAAAACCGTAAACGAAAATGACATAACAATTATTGATTTTTCCGAGCTAAAAACAGGTTGGCATAAAGAATTTTGTGAATTTGTAATAAGAAACATAAAAAACGCTTTTGTCTTTGTAAGATTAAACGAGACAAATACCGATGTCGATTTAATCAACTTTATTTACGACAAAAACCCAAGCGTTACTTTAGTTCCAAGTATTTCATATACTTTCTCAAAAATGCCTCATATTGTTGAGCGTGCCGATAATTACATTTTATTGCCCACGCTTAATCCAAGACGTGATTTTGGTGCGGCGAACTTTGAGTTAACTTCAATATCGAAAGACGAATGTATTTTATTTGGTAAAAATACCGAAAACTTTATTTTTACAATTAAAAACGACAAATTTGAAGACAGCGAAGTTTCAGATACAAAATCGCAAAAAACAATCAGACTAAATTTTAATGAAGGTCAAACCAAAGAAAGTTTAAAAGAAAAGTTTAAGAATATAAATATCTCGGAAAGTACTTACGAAAACCCGACAACAGAACAAGTACAAATCCCGACGGAAGAAGAGCTTGATTTTTTTGAGCAAACACATCCCCAAGACAATACGGAGGAAGAAAAAACCCTTGCAAAAAAGCCTGAAGAAAGTAATGTTGAACAACATTACGAACAGGAAGAAAATCAAGAATTAACCCCTGATGAAATCTTGCAAGAACAAGCTCAACAAGTCGATGAAGTTGCAGATATTGTAGAAACCGCGCAAAATGAAACTACAATAGAAGATCCCGCGGAAGCTATAATAGAGGAAGAAGTAATTTCTGAAAATATTGTTGAAGAAGAAAATCCTATTGAAGAAAGTTTGGATGAAGTTCAGCACTCAGATGTCCCTGAACAAGAAATTTTAACTCAAGAACCTGCTATAACCGAAGAAGCTGAAGAACCTGCCAAAGAAGAATTAACAGAAATTCAAGATATTGAAAATATACAAACGCAAGAAGAAGACGCACAAAATCAGACAGGTTTTCAAAATATTCTTGAAGATATAGAACAAGAACAAGCGCAAGAAGAAGACGAACCACTATCACTGGAAGATCTTGCGGCGCAATCGGTAGAAAACGCTTTTATGGAAGCTATTGAGAGCAAAAGCGAAAATATTAAACAGGAAAATCCCGCAGATACCGAAGGAAAACTTGTTGTAGATGAAAATGTCGTAATTGACTTAGAAAAAATCAAAGACCATATTGACACCGACAAAGGCAGTGAACTGCCAATATTTAAAAACAATTCCGAAAAAAAAGAAAAAATCGAGTTTAAAACAGGCGATAAAGTAGAACATGACAAATACGGCGCAGGTGAAGTCGTAAAAGTCATAAATTATGCAAACCGCTCTCTTTTGCAAATTAACTTTAGCGAAGTCGGCAAAAGACTCTTAGACCCAAGCATTGCAAATATAAGAGAACTTAAAGAATAACTTTATTTCATAAATTCGTTCAGGTCAATGAATTCAACAGCTTCTTCTATTGTGTCGAAGATATGGATTATATTATTTAAAAACACAAAATTAAGCGCTTTTTTGACATCTTCACAAGGTTTAACCAATATAAACAACCCTTCTTTTTGCGAAGTTGCTTTATAAACATCCGCAAAAATGCTTGCATATCTGTCAGAAAATATTTTTATATGTTCAAGGTTAAATATAATATTTGGTTTACCTGTTAAAACGTTTGTGGTCGCTTCTTTTAAAATTTTATCCAAATACTTTTCGTTGTTTATTTTATAAATTGTCATTACACAAATTGTGTCGTTAATATAATATTTTTGAAATTCCTCGTTAACAACTTTATTCGTAGAGTTTGAAATAAACTTTAAAATCCCTTCATGCCACTGCGGTTGCTTTGGTATGAACTCATCTACACCGTATTTATAGCATTCTTGAATCATTTTTGTATCATCAGTGCCTGAAATTACAATAAGTTTAAAGTCTTTTTCTTCTTCATTTTTAATTTTATTAGCTTCGGTAATAAGTTCAAAACCGTCTTTTGCATCAGGCAAGAACAAATCAATAATTAAATAATCAATTTTTTTCTTTTTAAGTTCCGTTAAGGCTTCTTCTTTATTTCTTGCAACATAAACGTTCATACCTATTTTTTTAAGCATTGAAGTAAGTTGATATATGGACAACTCCATATCATCAACAATAAGAACGTTAATGCTTTCTGCCGTAAAAAAGCTCAGTGGATAATTAAAAAAGTTTAATTTTCTCTCAAGCGCAATAAGTGCCCTTGAAACTGCCTCGTTGCTCTCGATTTCAGGGTTTACATCAATTCCTGAAAGTTTTACCAGATTTAAAAACTGGTCATGTGTAAGTTTAATTTCATCTTCCATAATCATAATTATACAATATTATCGATAAAATGCCACAAGAAAAAATTTTGTAATATAATAATTAAACAAGGGGATATAAAAACAGGAGCACTTGCAATGCAGGACACATTAAACACAAAGGCTTTCGGCAAAAATGATATAAGAGGTATTTTTCCCTCTGAAGTAAATTCGCAGCTATATTTTTATGCAGCAAAAGGCTACGTTAACTGGGTGCGTATGCAATATGAAAAAATGCACAATGAAAATAAACCTGCACAAGATTTACTCATTTGCGTTTGCATGGATGCAAGATTGCACTCAAAAGAACTAAAAGACGCACTTATCCAAGGACTTTTATCTCAAGGTGCAAATGTTTTAGACTTAGGTCTTGCCCCCACTCCCTTGGGTTATTTTAGCGAATTTGCAAAAATAGATTCCCAAATAACTGAAGATAAAACCGTTAACGGTGCGCTTATAATTACAGCATCGCACAACCCAAGCGAATATAACGGTCTTAAAATGACATTTAACAAAGCATCGTTAAGCGAAGAACAAATAAAAGAAGTAAAAGAATGTACCCTAAAGGCTTTTGAAGATGCAAAAGAAAAAACTTATCGCACAATAGCCTGCGGTTTCAATAAAAAATACGACATTATTTCTAACTACAGCGACAAAATTGCAGATATGTTTGACAAAATAGGAACAGGCATTAAAATTGTCGTGGACTCTGCAAATGCAACGGCAGGAATTGTTGCACCGCAACTTTATCGTGAGTTGGGTTGTGAAGTAATAGAGCTGTTCTCCGAACCTGACGGAAATTTCCCAAATCACCACCCAAACCCGTCGGATGAAAAAACGCTTGATGCAATTAAAAAAGCAGTTGTTGAAAATAAAGCCGATTTTGGAATTGCATTTGACGGTGACTCAGACAGAATAGGCGTTGTAAGTTCTGAAGGCAAAATGATTTCAGGAGATAAATTACTTTTAATATACGCTCTAGACCTTATTAACGAACTAAAAGCAAGGGGTGAAGTGCCTACTGTTGTAAGCGAAGTAAAATGCTCACAAGTGCTATACGATACAATTAACCAAAATGGCGGTAAAGCAATAATGCACAAAACAGGTCATGGCTATATAAAATCAAAAATGAAAGAAACAGGTGCACTCTTAGCCGGAGAAATGAGCGGACATGTATTTTTTAAAGACAGATACTTTGGCTATGATGATGCAATTTATGCAGGTTGCAGACTAATTGAAATTGTTGCTAAAAACAAAAAACAAAACCCTCATTTTGATTTGAAAGAGCTTATTGCACCTTTTGACAAGGTACATTTATCCCATGAAGTAAGGTTAAAATGTCCTAATGAATATAAAAAAGCAGTCTTAAAGGAACTTGAAGGAAAAATAACGGATGAGCTGTTTAATTCAAAAATTAAAGAAATAATTACAATCGACGGCTTAAGAATAATTTTTGAAGACGGCTTTGCACTTATAAGACAAAGCAACACAGAACCTGTTTTCACTTTAAGGTTTGAAGCAAAAACAAAAGAGCGCTGCGAAAACTATCAAAATACCCTTTGCGACTTAACGCAAGAACTTGTAGAAAAACACGCACAGACAAAAGTATAACTCTATTAAACTTTGAGGTAATCTTAATTTTAGTAATAAACGACTATAAAAATTTAAACTAAGGTTGATATAATTTAAATATGAAAAAAATTCTTTGCAACTTTATATTAGCGGCTACAATGCTTGTTCTGAGCGGTTTTTATATAACATGTCAGGCAGCACCAACCATAACCCTTGCAAAACACCTTTCAAAAATAGAAAACGATTTATGGGGCTTTGAATATGGTTCTGATAGTGAAAACGAACGTTTAAGCAGAATAGAACAAAACGTTTTTGGCAAGGCAAATACAGTAGATACAGTCGAAAAAAGAATTGAAAAAATTAATCGCGCACTTGGTATAGAATCTCAAAAAGAAGCTCAAAGCAGTGCGGGCGAACTTATGCAGGAAGAAGTCGAGGGGGTTAACTATCCACAAATAGACCAACTTGAAATGAAGCTATTTTCTAAAGTTTATGATAAAGAAAACATCTATAAACGCTTAGAAAGGCTTGAAAAAAAGATTTTTGGCTCATCTCAAGAAGGAGACCTTGCCTCAAGGACTGACAAATTAAAAGGTTATTTAAACATAGACAAGCAAAAAGCTGCATACTCAAGAGAAGACACTTTTGAAAGCTATCGCACACCTTCAGGCTCTTATGGTGCATATGATGAGTATAACTCATACAATTCCGATATCGGAATTCAAATTTCAGGTCTTGAAAACTCTCTTTTTGGCAAAACATTCTCTCAAGACCCAATAGCACTAAGACTTAACAGGCTGGAGAGAAAAATATTCCAAAGGGATTTTTCATCAGATGATGATATTTTACGTATGCAAAGACTGCAAGCAGCAGCAAGTGCCAAAAAAACAGCAAGATACTATGATATGAATAAAGCTCAAAAGTTTACCTCAACAGGCTTGCAGATAGGCACGTTAATTCTTATGATACTTGCAATGATTTTATAATTGCAGTTGATTTTTAGATAAAATCATAAGATAATACTTTTATGGATAAGAAATTTACAAAAACAACGGCATTATCGCTAATTTTAGCCCTTACGATGAGTACAAATTTATGTTTTGGCGCAATGACAAAAGAGTCTATTAAACTGTATAAAAGCGCGCAAAAATTTGAATCTCAAAACAGGTTAAAAGATGCAATAGACTTGATGGAAAAAGCTCTTGCAACTTCACCTGACGATATTACTTTAAACACAAAACTTGCAGGACTATACTCCCAAACAGGCGAATACGACAAAGCTTTAAGTATATACCAAAAAACCTTAAGACTAAAACCTGATGATGGGTTTTTATATATAAGTATCGGCAATTTGCTTGAACAAAAAAATGATTATGAAAACGCCCTTTATTCTTATAAAGAAGCGCTTTCTATCATGCCTGATTATAAATATAACTATCTAAACATTGCAAATGTTGAATATATTTTAAAAGACTATCCTAACGCAATAAAGGACTACAAAATATTTTTAGCCCAATATCCTGATAACACGCAAGCTTCTACCAATCTTGCAACTTGTTATTTAGACAGCAAAGACTATACAAATTCAATAAAAACTTTTGAAGAAGTAATAAAAGAAAACTCATCAGACTTTAAAGAATTGGGCAGCTACGGACTTGCTCTTTTAAGAGACAACAAATACAATGAAGCAAAAGAGGCTT
>CALUYC010000100.1 GCA_944324895.1 Candidatus Gastranaerophilales bacterium | reverse complement strand
ATAAAGCCCCATAGAGATAACTTTTTCGTTATTTTTTTCAATGGCTGCCAAAAATTGTTCTTTGACCTTTGCTTTGTTTGTGCTGTTAAACACAAATTCTTCTATATCAAAATATTTTTTAACAGCTTCTAAAAGTATATAAGGTTCTATAAATTTTGTAATTATCCTGTGTGTCGGGAATATGATAAGATTCTCGTCGTCAGCATTTGTAAAATAACTCATGACATATTGCGCTTCAGGGTTATTTGAAATTTCAGAATACGCCATTGCGGTTTCATACCTGTGGTGTCCGTCTGCAATGAGTGTTGTTTTGCCTTTAAGGGTTTTTTCAAAAACTTCAATGTCATTTTCATCATCTATCAGATAAACAATATTTTGGACACCGTTTGAATCCGTTGCATCAATAAAAGGTTTTTTAGATAAATATTTTGTTGCAATTTTATTTTCAATTTGTTTTTCAGGGTCGTTATATACAAGGAAAATTTGACTAAAGTTTGCTTCGGCAGCTTTTGTAAGTTTTAGCCTGTCTTCTTTTGGGCCGCCCATTGTATATTCATGGGGTAAGATTTTTTTACTTTCAAATTTTTCTATTTTATTTCTTGCAATAAAGCCTTTTCTTTCAATTTTTTTGCCATTTTCGGTTGTGTATTTTTGAATTAAGTAAAAAATACATGGTTTGTCTGTGTGCATTAAAACACCTTCGTCAAGCCATTTTTCAAAGAAATTTTTGGCATCTTCGTAGCGATTATCACCTTTTGTAAGTATTAGGCGAACAATGTTGTATGGAGACTTTTTATACAATTCGTCCTGTTGTGCACTTGTAATAACATCATAAGGTGGTGCTATTACATCGTTAATATCTACTTTTTCCTGATTATATACAATCGCGTTTATAGGTTTAATATCCAAAACTTCCTCCAAAAATTAAAATAGTTTTCAATAAAATTATTGTAGTAAATATTAAGCTTGATGTAAAGCGACTTTCGGCTTTGTAAAAAAATATTAAAATTTATATTTTAATGGCAATTTGTCTTTGCAAAAATACTTTATTTATTTGTGAAAGGTTTTATAGGTTAGTATTTACTATGGGTAATGTCGCTACCATAATTTTTGACGCTAGAAATTTAGATAAGGCAGGTCATGGAGACACAGGTCGAATTGGTGCTGCGGCTGCTCAGACTACAAACCTTTTAAGCGAGGCTTCAAAGTCATCAATTACACCTTTAAAAAATGCTGCAAGTACAATATTTAACTATGTCGACGATGCAGGTAATCTTATAGGGGTTACAAACGCGGCTTCTAAGGTTACAAGCGTTGCTTCAAAGGCAGTTAACCCGCTTTTATGTGTTGCATCGGGCATCAGGGTTTTAAAAGATGATGATCAATACGCAGCTTTAATTGAAGAAGGCTGTGCAATGGGTGCCATGTTTGCAGGCGAAAAGTTGTTCAAAACTCTTGTAGCCAACCCTGTTGCACAAAAAGAAATTACAACAAGCGCAAAATGGGCAAAAAATATTGCTTCCGCCTTGCAGGATGCGACAAAAAATCTTACGGGCAAAAAGAAAATCCTTGTTTCAATAGTTGCAGATTTAGCTCTTGTCGGTGTCTCAATTTTATCTTTTGATATAGGTAAAAAAATAGGTAAAAAACTTTCAGGCAGAGATCAAGAAGCAAGTGAAGATAAGATTAATACTGCACAAAACAGTGCTCTAAATTATAATTCTTAAGCTCCGCAGCTTAACCCTGCGCACAGGTTAATCATTTGCCCTGTAAGCCCTTTAGCATCGTCAGATATTAAATATCTGCATAATTTTGCAACCTCAATAGGTTCAATAAAGCGCTTTTGGGGAATTACATCTAGTGTTTGCTGTTTTTCTTCTTTGCTAAGCGCGCTGTTTGCAAGGTTTGTTTCCACCCATCCCGGATTAATTTGATTAACAGTTATATTGTATTGCGCAAGTTCAAGCGCCAAGGACTTTGTAAGCCCACCAAGCCCTGATTTTGTTGCAGAATATATAGAGCCGTATGCTTCGCCTACAACTCCCGAGATTGAACCTATATTTATTATTCTGCCCCATTTGTTTTTTTTCATATCGCTTGCAACATAAGAACACAACAGGCATGGGGTAATAAAATTAAGGTTGATAAGCTTTTTTACTTCTTGTTCGTTAATTTCTTCAATGGAGCTGTAAAAGAATTGTCCTGCATTATTAATTAATATATCAATATCACCAAAAAATTCCTTTGCTTTTTCGTATAATAATTTAGCATTGTTTGTATCTGATAAATCAACGCTAAGATAGTTATTATCATTTAGTTCTGTTCTGCCTGCACCAAAGACTTTATAATTTTCAGCTTGTAATTCATTTTTTATTGCAAGCCCTATACCTTTTGTAACACCTGTTATCAGAACATTTTTCATGACAATTCTTTCGTGTTCCTTAAAACAATGTCTGATATCTGGTTTATTAATTTTTCGCGTTGTTCGTCGTTTAAATCTCTAAGGGCTTCAACTGCAGCATGGAGATTTGGATTTTTGTCATACCATCTTTGATACTCTCTAGGGTCAAAATCGGCAACAATCTTTACAAATTTTTCATAATCTTTTTCAATAATTTTTGGAATTTTTAAAATAATATCGACTGCAACTTCACATTGCACATCTGGGTCCAAATCCTCTAAAAGTCGCATAAAAGCGCTTAAATACTTATCTTTATCATACCATCTGATATACTTTTCCATATCTTTATTATATCAATTTTTTTAAAAAAATGCACAAAATGTAGTAATTATTAAAAAAAGTACTTGCCACATGCCAAAAAGCCCTATATAATCACTTATGATAAAGGAAGGAGTTCACAAAATGAACAAAGAAGAATTAGTACAAGAAATTGCAAAAAAAGCTAAAGTTACTCAAAAAGAAGCTGCAGAAGTTTTAAACGGTTTTGTTGAA
>CALUYC010000099.1 GCA_944324895.1 Candidatus Gastranaerophilales bacterium | reverse complement strand
AAAATTCCAACTGCAAAATTTGGCAACCCTGAGCATAAAATTTATAATTTTATTTTTAAGATGTTTGCAGCATCATTAAGTCTTCTATTGTTCTCACTTGTATTCAACATAAAAAAATGGAGCAATTTTAAAGACATTAAACTTATAAAAAACAAAGTTTTCATCTTTACTTGGATAAATTTAGCATATATTTTAATGTGCAATTTTCATATGTTATCTTATATGGCAAATATTGAAAAATATGTCTATCATTCAGCCGCAGATTCATTTGGAATACCCTATTTTACAGAACTTTTTACCTGCCTGTTTTTTTCAATAGCGTATTACCCGCTTGTTAATTTGTTATTTTTTGGAATTTATAAAACAAGGATAAACAATATTTTTTATACTGTATTATGCGCATTGGCAATTCTGATATTTATTTTATATGCTCTAAAAATAACTTTCCTTAAGATTTTTATTTGGCAAGATATTTTAGGATATTTGTATATAATAATTTGGATAGAAGTGCTATTAGATACTATTAAAACACTTAAATACAAAAGGAAGGCTAAAACAAATGAAAGTATTGCTGATTAATTCAAGTGCACATGAAAAAGGTTGCACATATAGAGCTTTAAGCGAAGTTGCAATGTCACTCAATGAAGAAGGCATTGAAACAGAAATCGTGCATCTAAAAGACCCTATTAATGATTGTATTGGCTGCTGGTCATGCAAAAAAACAGGAGAGTGTATTATAAAAGACGATATGGTTAACGATTTTGTAAAAAAAGCAAAAGACTATAATGGCTTTGTTTTTGGCTCGCCTGTTTACTATGCTCATCCCTCAGGCAGACTGCTTTCTTTTATGGATAGGATTTTCTACTCCGGCTCAAGTGCTTTTGCTTACAAACCTGCCGCAGCGGTAGTAAGCGCAAGAAGGGCCGGAACAACCGCTTCTTTAGATGTTATTATGAAACATTTTATGATTAACAAAATGCCTGTTATATCTTCAAGCTATTGGAATATGGTTCATGGCAACAAGCCTGAACAAGTTGAAAATGACTTAGAGGGTCTGCAAACACTGCGCACTTTAGGACAAAATATGGCTTGGATTTTAAAATGCATTGAAGCAGGCAAAAAAGAAGGTATAGACATCCCAAAAGCTGAAGAAAAGGTTTGGACAAATTTTATAAGATAAATTTTTGAATCAAAAATAACGCAACACCCGATAGAGCGCTTATTAAAAATAACGATAAAACAAGGGCAAAGGAATCTTTTATGTCCTTGTTTTTACTTATTACAACCCATATTCCAAGACCGGAGTTAGCGCAAAGGCCTGCTATAACCGAACAAAACGCAATCGTGCCTTTTATATACAACATCACAAGAGCAACGGATATGGCGCAATTTGGTATCAAGCCAAAAAGAGCAGCTGCAACAGGCTGCAATATGGAATTAGACATAAGGTGTTCGCCCAAAGATTCTGCACAACCGCATTTTGCTATAGCTAAATTTATAATAAAAGTAATTAAAAATATAAATAAAGCTACGCTTAAAGTATGCACAACAGGGTGAAAAATTAAATCTTTCTTATCTTTACTCTCTAAAATATGCTCGCAACAGCCTTTCTGTACTATATCAACATCAGGCTGCAATTTTAAACTTCTCTTTGGAAAAAGAAAATCAAAAACGTAGCCGGCAACTATACCTATAAATATTTTTATTACAATAACGGGCAAAACAAGTCTATACTGCTCTGGAACAGATAACAAAACCGGTATCGCTTCATCTGATGTTGAAAGGTAAACAGCAAGTAAAGTTCCGCGAGAAATTATACCTCTTATATACAGAACGCTTGCGATTATTGAAAACCCACATTGCGGGAAAGACGCGGCAACAGCACCTGCCAAAGGTGCATATTTGCCTGATTTTTTGACAAAAGAGGACACTTTATCAAAATAAAAAAATTCAATAATTTCTATCACAAGAAACGTAAAAAACAGCAGCGGGACGATTGAAAATAAATCTCCCAAAGCATCAATTAATGAATTTTTTAAAATAATGCCCGACATAATAAAATTCTATTACGTCGGGAAATTATTTGCATCAACCGTTTTTGGGATTTACATTTTTTTTATTTTTTCATCAATTTCCTTCTTGGATAATGATTTTGTACAAAAATACCAATCATGGCAGGTTATGTTTTGTTCTTTCTTTTCTTCATCACTCATTTGGTAAGCCTTTTTGTCAGGCGGAACAATTACGTCATCTCCTTCTTGCCAATTTACCGGCACACCAACCTCAAATGCTTTGCTCACCTGAAGTGCAGTTGTTAATCTTAATATTTCATCTATATTTCTACCCACAGTTTGCGGATAATAGATAATAGCGTGAATATTGCCTCTTGGGCATATTACAAAAACCGCACGCACTGTTTTTGTGTCATTTTGCAACATACCGTATTTTCTTGCAATATCACCATTTTTATCATCAATTATAGGGAAATTAATATCAGCACCCATTTTTTCTTTCATAGACAATATCCAACTTTTATGAGATTCGATATTATCTACAGACAAGCCAACAAGTTCAGTATTAATTTCCTTAAATTTATCATAATACCTTGCAAACGCCATAAGTTCACTTGTACAAACAGGTGTAAAATCAGCAGGATGAGAAAATAAAATAACCCATTTACCATTGTAATCACAAGGAAAATTCAACTCTCCATGTGTTGTTTGAGCATTAAAAAACGGCGCTCTATCTCCAATAAGGGGCATTTTATACATATTTTTAACCGCCTTAACACCAAGAGCAGCAGCGCCCAGTGTACCTGCCGCAAATAATATCTTTTTTAACATTTTTACCTCTTTCTTTTTAAATGGTTTTATAACTTCAAATAAGAAAAAAAGCATTACCCAAGGTGTGATAAAAGTTAATTTTTGTAAAATCTGTATAAATATAAAAGTTTTTATAACAAAAAATTTCTTTCAAGATATTTGTACGAAAAAATAACGAGGAAGCTATGAAAATAAATAAAATTATCGGTGCATACAGCCAAAAAATGCCTGTTCAAGGTAATAAAGTTCAAAAAAATAACATTTCAAACCCAATTTTAACCCAAAATAACACTATTTCAGACAATAGTATTAACTTTAAGGGCAGCTACGAAAGAAGTAATCAAATTCAATTTGAAGAACTAATGGCAAACTTCACTCCCGATGCAAATAAAATATGGACAAACGCAAACTTGGTTGCAAGAAAATATAACCACGCGAACATCGGTTACGAACATATTTTTATGGCTGTTTTAAGTTCACTTTTAAGCCATATTGACAGGCTTGATAAGGGAATTGAAAAATACGGAGATGATTCTTCACTGTTTTCTTACGGTGCTCTTGAAGAAATAACAGGATGCCCTACTTTATTTAAAGATGAGCAAAAGAGAAAATTAGCAAAACCGATATTAAAGAAACATATGAAAGAATTGCACAAGCAGCTTTTAAATCCTACCATTCCCAAGAAAAGACGCTTTTCCTCAATAAAACCTGAATTTGATTTAATGGCAAAGCTTAATGCAATATACAAAACAAACTCTAAAGCAGAACAAAGCGTAACTTTTACCGATGATTTATTCTTAGTGGCACTCAATTTTGCGGACAAACCCTCTATAACAAAGCAGTTGAAACAATTAAGAGTTGAAATACAAAAGGCTGTTATGGTTGAAAAAGAACCCGAAAAACAGAAAAATCACCTTCAATTCTATGATTCTATTGCGGATAAAATATGGAAAAACCTTGACCTTGGAAACGATATGTATGTTACATATGAAAACGAGAATAAAGATGCGGTAACACATTTGCTTTCAAGCTTTGTAAATTTAATCAAAAAACCGGGGCAAAATTATTCAAACTTAAATCCTGAAAATACCAAAATTGTTATTTTTAACGGAAATACAATTTTTGATATTTTAGGGCAAATTGTTGAAGAAGCCAAAAAAGACCCTTCAAAAACATACATATTAGTATATGATTTAGGAGATGTATTAACAACAAATACGCTTGTAAAGGGCAGACAGAGCGTATATTTAACTCAAGATGAAGAAAAAATCCTAAAAAATGCAGGCGCGCCAAATGTAAGAATACTGTTAATTTCAAACAAAAACGTATATTTTGGAAACACTGATCAAGAAGCACCTTTGAAAAAAGATTTGGAGCACTACGGAGTTATATCAATACCTGTTATAGACTCTGATGGTGCAAAAGAAATTCTTGGAAGCGAAAAAGGGCAAGAATACATAAAAACAAAAACAGATAAAATCTTTACTCGAGATGCGATAAGATATATTGTTGAGATAGCCAATAATCAAGACGGCTATTATCCTGAAAAAGCCCTCAATTATATTAACAAAGTTGCTTCATACTATACAGACAAAACAGAAATAACTATTGACGATGTTGAAGCATACGAAAAAGAACTTGGTGTAATTCAACAAAAACAAGAAGGCCAAAATAACGAGCTTAAAATAGTCTTTAACACAGGCAAAAAGCTTGATGATATTATA
>CALUYC010000098.1 GCA_944324895.1 Candidatus Gastranaerophilales bacterium | reverse complement strand
TAACGAATTTAGACACTTGTGCATATACATAAAGATATAAAGATTTTTAAAAGACATTACATTTTTGTGTTAAGTTATTTGTATGAAGCTTAATAACGTTAAATGGGTAATATTTACCATTATTGCTATAGGTAACTTTTTGGGCATGCTTGATTCTACAATAGTAAATCTTGCTTTGTACCCTATGGCACGCGATTTAGGTGTTAAGATTTCTCAGGTGCAATGGGTAATTATAGCCTATACACTTGTACTAACGGTATTTTTACCATTTTGGGGAAAAATTGGCGATATTGTTCCAAAAAATAAGCTTTATGCAGCAGGATTCGCTTTTTTTGCGTTGGGCTCATTTTTAAACTGTTGGGCGCAAAATTTACCTGCACTTATCGTCTTTAGGTGTATCGAAGCGCTTGGGGCATCTATTGTCATATCAAATGCATCTTCAGTCATTGCATCTCTTTTTAAGGGCAAAGACAGAGGTAAAGCACTTGGACTAAACGGTTGCCTTGTTGCGGTAGGCGGACTTTTAGGCCCGTCTTTAGGCGGTATTTTAATGCAGATTTTCAACTGGCATGCAATTTTTATACCTGCGGTACCCATTGCACTTTTTGGCGCATATTATTCATACAAAATGGTTCCGTCAAATGTGGTGCAAAAAGAGAAATTAAAATTTGACTACCCTGGATTTATTTATTTTACAATAAGCCTTTTTGCCCTTTTACTTGCAATTTCTGAGGGGTACCATTGGGGCTGGGGTTCTATTAAAATAATTTCTTTGGGAATTATTTGTCTTGGTTTTGGTTTTCTTTTTTATTACAGAGATCATAGAATTAGTTATCCTATGATAAATTTTAACCTGTTTTCGATTAAGCCTTTTACCTTTGGAAATCTTGCCGTTATGATGTCTTATATGGCAATGTTTACAAATACGATACTTTTGCCTTTTTATCTGCAAGATATATTAAAATTCAAACCTTTTATAACGGCATTAATTATTTTGCCTTATTCAATAGTTCTTATGGTAACTGCTCCTTTAAGCGGTTCTGCTGCAGGTAAGTACGGAAGCAAGTATTTAACTTTAGCAGGCCCTATTGTTACTTTTGTGGCGTTGTCTTTGTTTATATTGTTTGATGAGAAAACGCCTGTTGTTTTGATTATGCTATTATCCGGCATTATGGGTCTTGGTAACGGACTTTTCCAGTCGCCGTCAAACACTGCGATTATTTCAAGCGTGGATAAGGAGCAGCTTGGTATTGCAAGCGGAATTTTAGCACTTTCAAGAAATATGGGAAATATTTTAGGAGTTGCAATCACAATTACACTTTTTGCAAGTTTTAGAGATATTTTTCAAAATTTAGGATTGTCTTATAACATTTCATTTCTAAAAGCGTACCGTTACACAATGGCATGCGGTATGTTTTTTGCATTTTTATGTGTAATGCTCTCTTTCTTTGCCTACAGGGATAATAGCGGGGTTGTCAAGAGAAAAAATTAATTTTTACAAAATTATACAACCTGTTTACTTTAAGATTAATTTGGCGCAGAATATTTTTCAAATGGGTAAAGCAAAAAAACGTATATTACATAAGACAAATTCTTCATTGTATATGACCCGCGAGGGCGCATTAAGCGAAGTGTTCTCCATGATTAAAAAACCCCAAAAACAAGCTAGGGTTCAAGCTTTGGATTTAATAACTCTTTTTGGTTTGTCTGCTGAAGAATTATCAGAGGCCGGTGTGCCTTATGAAAATTTAAAGGCACTTGAGTCGTTAATTGATTAAGTTTAAAGCTTAAGCAATAGCTTCTTTGACAAAACCGTAGTTATTTGCACCATTTGTTAAACCGCTGTAGTTAATTTGCGCAAGTGCATCTTGTGGAACGCTGTAGTCAAATGAACCGTCAGGGTTAGTTGCAATCCAGCTGTTTGTAAGAGAACCAAATGAAGTAGGTGTGTTTACAGTATTTGTTGTCAGTGCTCCTGAATTTAAGTATTCAAGCATTTTTTGACTGTCTTCACTTAATTCGCCATCTTGCATATCAAGTTGAATTTCTTGCATAACCGCATTTTCAAGTTGTTGCATACTGGTTGCATCATTTGCTATTAATGTTGCTTCCTGTTGAGCTTGTTCTTCTTGAATTATTTCGTTTTCAGATTTACCTGTAATTTTTTTAGCAATTCCTGTGAGCAAGCTTGAACCAAGTAAACCACCTAAAATACCGCCGATTGCTCCGCCTATAGCTGTACCTGCTCCGGGGAATATTGAACCGATAGCCGCACCTGCTGCTGCACCTGCTTTAGCACCTGCTGCCCAACCGCCAACGGAGGCTGCTACTTGTACGCCTGATTTACCTATTTGTTTTACACCTGATTCTACTCCGCCATTTTTAAATGCGGGAATTATTTCGGTAAATATTTGTGTAACACCTTCAACAGCAAGGTCTATAATCATACCGCTTTTTTGAGCGATTTTTCCAAATTTACCTGCTTTTGATAAAAGTTTGCTGCCTAACTCGCTTGCTTCAAGTGCTTTATATGCATTTGAACCTGTAATTTTACTGCCAAGCCATTTAAAAGGAGTTGAAACAGTTTTGCCGATTTTTGCTATTATACCTTGTTTTCCTGTTTCTTTTGCCGCTTTTATAACATCGTCTGCATTTTTTATAACATCATCTGCTACTTTTGTTCCTTCTTTTGCAGCAGCTTGTATTGCTTCTTGAACAGCATTTTTTTGTTTAAGTAGTCCGTTTACATCCTTACCAGCGCTTTTAGCTGCAACTATTGCTTCATCTAAATCGTTTAATGTGTGGTAAGCGTCAGAGTTAACAAAAGTATTTGCAACGCTTGTTAGAGTTGTACTGCCGTCTTGAATGCCTTTTGCTGCTCCTTTTATACCTTCAATTACATTTGAGGGCAGATTTTTTAATTTATTAAAGAAACTTGTTTTTGCAATTTCTTTGCCGCTTGCAATGATTTGAGCATTTTTGTAGTTTCCGCTTGTGCCGATTACTGTAGGGATTGCAATCAACGGCGCAGCGGTAAGTGAACCTTTTAAATCGTCAACAAGGTTGTCTTTATGTTCTACAACTGCAGTGTGTTGCAAATATTTCATTGCGTCTGTAACAAATGCGCTGTTATAACCAACTTGATTAACCATGCCTAAACTTTCCTATAAACTTCCTTATATTAATAAAGTTATTTTTTACCTTAAAATTTACTTGTTGTTAAGAATTATTAACAAAAATATATGCTAAAATAACTCTATGGTTACATGCGATATTAAACAGTGTGCATATATTGGCGATGCCGTTTGGGAGCTTTTTGTAAGAGAGCTTTGTATTAAAAAACAAAGAAGTCAAAAGGCAATGCATAATTTTGGTGTTAAGTATGTAAATGCAATATTTCAGGCAGAGTTGCTTAACGAAGTTATGCCGGATTTAACTGATGAAGAAAAAGACGTTGTGCGCCGAGGAAGAAATTTAAAAATTTCAATCGGCAAGAGAAATAACCCGCAGGTACATTCTCTTGCAAGTGCATTTGAAGTCCTTGTCGGCTATATGTATTTAAACAATAAAGAAAGGCTCTTTGAATTTTTTGAAATTGTTAAAAAATACTTAAACGATGAGTAAGTCTTGAAAAATAAGGATATAATAAACTTATGGATAACATAAAAGAAGAATTTATTTCGACTCTCTCACATGAAATTAGAACTCCGCTTACAAGCATTAAAGGGTTTTCAAAAACTATGCTTGATAATTGGGATAATTTAGACGACGAGCAGAAAAAAAAGTTTTTAAACATTATTGTTGAGCAGTCACAACGTTTAATAAATCTTGTTGAAAACGTACTTAACGTTTCAAAAATTGACTCCGGCGCAAATGATGCTGTTCTTACAAAAGTTGATACTATAAATGCAATAAATACAGCAATTTCAATGGTAAAAATGAACTATAAAGATTTTAATTTTGATTTTACCGTATGTTCAAAAGAGCCTGTTCTTGCGGATTTTAATAAGCTGCAACAGGTGTTAATAAATTTATTGGATAATGCTGCAAAGTATTCAAAAAATTCAAATAAAATTGAAATTAATTTAAAAAATGATAGAAATAACGCAATAATAAGCGTTAAAAATTATGGTGTTTCTATTGAGAAGCAGTATTTTGACAAAATTTTTGATAAATTTTACCGAATTGATACTTATTTAAAAAGTTCTGCTCAAGGCAGCGGGCTTGGGCTTTATATTACTAAGCATTTGCTTGAGCTTATGGGTGGAAAAATAGAGGTAAAAAGCAAAGACGAGCCAAAATATTGCGAGTTTGTAGTCTATTTGCCATTGTATGAAGTTGAAAATGCTACAAAAAAAGCACTGAAAGCGCAGCTTTAAGGAGAAAACATGTACGCTGCAACGGTTTTTATAATAAGTAAAAGAAAAGAACTTTCAATAAAATATAAAAAGCTCATCGAAGCGCTTGAGCAGGAAGTTTACGTTATATCTTCTCTAAGTGAAGCATTAAGTATGATTCAAAAAATAGAGCCTGAGTTGCTCATTGTTTCTGACACTATTGATGAAGATTTGTCTGATTTTTGTGCAAAAATGAGAGCACTTACTTTTAATGTTCGTCCTGTAATAATAGCTGTCTCAAAATCATCTGAAATAAATGACAAGCTTAAGATTTTAGATTCCGGTGCGGATGATTATATGGATGAGTCAATTTCTCCAAAGGAATTTCAAGCAAGAATTAAAGCGCATTTAAGACGCTATCTTGAAAATTCTTTCAACCCTGTTACGTTTTTTGCCCAAAAAAGTCTTACGGTTAGATCTTTAAAAAAGCTTACTGCAAGCAAAAAAAGTGCTTCTGTTATGTTTGGTAAAATCGCAAATATAGCAGTATATCGAGAAATATATGGTGAAATTGCATATCAAAAAGTACTACAAACCATAGGAGCCATTGTAAATTCGGCACTTAATATACAAGACTTTGCAGGGCATTTTTTTGATGATGAATTTATAATCATTACAACAGTGCAAAAAGCCGAAAAAGTCGCTTCGTTTTTGACTTTTGCATTTGATAACGTGTTAAGTAGGTTTTACAGTGAGCGCGATTTTGAAAACAAATTTACGCTTTTAAGTTCAGACATTAAAGAAGAAGAGCGCGAGGCGCTTATGCATCTTGAAATATGTGCGCTTGAATATAGCGCACAAAGATTTAGCAGTTACGAGCAGATTATAAATGAGCTTTTGGAATTAATTAAACTATGTCGTAATCAGGATAAGTCATCTTACGTTATTGATCGTCCAAAGTTATACGGTGAAGTTAAAGAAAAAAGAGTCAGAAACAAAGTTATGATAATGGAGCAGGATGATGCACTGTCGCTGCTTTTAAAAACTTTATGTTCCTTAAATAATTTGGAAGTGTTGGTTTGTAACAGCTATAAAGACTTCTTTGATATGTATAATGATTTTTTGCCCGATGTTGTACTTTTAGACTATGGCAGCAGGGAAAAAAAAGAAGGTGTGGAAATTTCCCGTAAACTTAAAGAAGATAAATATCATTCGCCAAAAGTTGTTTTTTCATCCTGTGTACACAATAAAAAAGAAATTTTGGCCTCTGGTGCAGATTTTTACCTGCCAAAACCATACGAAGCAGATGTTGTAATTCAAAAAATCAGAAAATTTCTTTACTGATTAACTGAAAAAGTGTCCTCTTTTGGAATCAAGAGTGAATGAATCAAAAGAATATAATGCAGCGGGACGTTTTGAACCTTGTTTTGTTTGTTCGTTTGTCTCAACCAAAATATTTCCCGTTAACATTTTTTTTCTGAAATTTCTTTTATCTAATTTCTTTTTCAAAATTAGCTCGTAAGACTGTTGAAGTTCTGTTAAAGTGAACTTTTTAGGCAAAAGTTGGAATGCTATGGGGCAAAGTTCAAGTCTTTCGCGAGTTCTCTTAAGAGAATATTCAATAATTTCTTTGTGGTCAAATGCAAGTGGGGGAAGTTTTTCAACACTGTGCCATTGGACTTCGGATACTTCATCTTTGTTGGAAATTTCAAGCTTAATGTCTTCTGCTCTTAAAAGTGCAAAGTAAGCACAAGTTATAACCCTTGTATTAGGATAACGAAGCGGGTCACCGAATGTGTACAGTTGCTCTAAATATATATTTTGAACATTTGTTTTTTCTTTTAATACGCGAAGTGCCGCATCGTCAAGGTTTTCAGACAACCTTATAAAACCGCCGGGAATAGACCATTTCCCGCGGAAAGGTTCATTGACACGTTTGACAAGCAAAACTTTTAACTTTCCGTTATGGATAGTTAAAATAACAACGTCGACTGTTACCTCATGGGTTTTTGTTTCCGTAAATGTTCTTGCCATATCTTTATTGTATAAAAAATAATAATTTAGTCAATTTTGTTACACTTAATCAATAATTTTGCCGCTAAAAGCATCAAGCATCTCTTTTACTTTTGGGCTGTAAATGGCTTCGTTTAAATCATTTTTTGGCTTCTTTTCATCTGTATTTTCAACAGATACTTCAATTTTTTGTTCGCTTACAACTTTTTTTTGTGGTTCCTGTTTAACAACAGGTTTAACAACAGCCCCTTCAAGAGGTTTAATGTTTTCACCCAGCTGTACAAATTCAAAAGAATACGTACCGCCAAAAGCTTTTTTCTCGCCCTCTACAAGTGCTTTGTGTTTTAAGTCGGATTTTGCTTGTGTAATTACGTTTTGATTAATAAAGCCAAGAATAATTCTGTTTTCATCAATTTCTACAAGTTTTGCCATACCAGAATAAAAGAACTTAGCAGGTACGCTTTCAATGGAATTTACAATTTTACTCCAAATATCAAGCGGATTTTGTGTGTTTTGTTCGAAAGATTCTTGTTTAATCTCTTGTTTTTGAGGTTCTTCAACACTTTGGACAGTTTTTTCTTCAAGATTTTCTTTAGGCTTTGGATTTTCTTCAACCTTAACTTGTTGTTGTATTTTAGGTTGAACAGGACTTGTTTTTTGCGCCGCAACAAAATGAACTTGTGTAGTTTGTGGCGTTTCTTGCGTTTTTGTTGCCTGAATTACCATTAATTCAACCCACAAATAAGGATTTGTAGCGAATTTTACTTCTTTGTAATATTGTATTGCGGTATCTAAAATTCTTTGGCAGTCTTTGCTGTTGTATTTTTTTTCAACAATAGTATCTATATCTGTTGTGTTTAATGAACAGAATTTTGTGACGTCATGCGGGTTTTTGGAATTTAAAATTATAATTACGTTTTTTAAAAATTCCATAAAATTTTCGCACAGATTTCTTGGCTCGGAACCCTTTGAATATATTTCATCAACCAAATTTAGTGAGTTCTCGACATCACAAGATAGAATATTATCAAGTAAATTAATAAGTTTATCAAAGGTTACTTTGCCCAAAAGCTCATCAATCATATCTTTTGTAATTTCTTCCCTTGCGCCTAAAATGCTGACTTGATCTAAAAGTGCAAGAGAATCCCTTAACCCTCCGGATACGTTTTTTGCAATATCAAAAAGCGCATCGTCAGTGATTTTTATTTTTTCGATGTCTGAAATTTCTCTTAATCTTTTTACAATGTCGTCTACTGTAATTCTTTTGAAGTCAAACCTTTGACAACGGCTTATTATTGTCTCGGGCACTTTTTGAGCTTCAGTTGTTGCAAGAATAAAAACAACATTTTCGGGTGGTTCTTCAAAGGTTTTCAAAAGTGCATTAAATGCTGCAGTTGAGAGCATATGAACTTCATCAATTATAAAAATTTTATACTTGCCGTTTATTGGCGCGTAGTGCACCTGTTCAATTAAATTTTCCGCATCTTCCACCCCTCTGTTAGCAGCAGCGTCAATTTCTATAACATCCATGCCGGTTGCGCCGGTAATTTCAACGCAACTTGCGCATTTTTGACAAGGACTTATAGTAGGGCCGTTTTCACAATTTAGGGATTTTGCAAAAATTCTTGCGCTGGAGGTTTTTCCCGTACCTCTTGGGCCGCAAAAAAGATACGCATGGACAATACGGTTTAGTTCAATAGCGTTCGAAAGTGCCTTTACAAGGCTTTCTTGTCCTACAAGGTCGCAAAATGCTTGTGGACGGTATTTTCTAAAAAGCGGCAAATAATTTTCACTCATATTCAAATTATATTACAAAAATGCCTGTTTATTCATTTTTATTTATAATTAATTTATGAAACTTAAATTGGGTGATACTATAGGGATAATTTCGCCATCAGGCGCAATTTGTGATAGGGAAACTTTTTTTAAAAAAGTTGACGAGTTAAAAAATTTGGGATACAAAGTAAAAATTTTCCCCAATGTCTTTAATCAAAACGGTTATTTGGCAGGCAGCGATTATGAAAGATTGAGCGATTTACATTCTGCTTTTTCGGATAAAGACTGCAAAGCAATTTTATGTTCGCGCGGTGGTTATGGCGCAATAAGGTTATTGGATAAAATTGATTATGAAATAATAAAAAATAACCCAAAAATTTTTATTGGCAGCTCTGATGCTACAGCTTTTCTTGTGGCATTTTATGCTAAAGCCGGGTTAAAGGGCTTTCATTCCCTTATGCTGTTAAACGGTTTTTTATAAAATGATATTGACTTAATAAATAATCAAAAAGAAATTTTGCCAAAGAAAAAACACAAAATTTTGATACAAGGCGAGGCTCAGGGTATACTTTGGGGTGGTAACTTATCTACAATAGTGTCACTTTTTGGTTCAGAGAATTACTTGCCCGATGAAGATATAATTTTGTTTTTAGAGGATATAAATGAGCCTTTATACAAAATTGATAAAATGCTTATTCAAATTTTAAGAAATTCATTGCTTAAAAAGAAAATTAAGGCAATAGTTTTTGGCGAGTTTTTAGGTATAAAAAAAGAAGAAGAAAAACAGCTTGAAAATTTGCTTTTTGAATACGCTAAAACTCTTGATGCACCTTGTGTTTCAGGTTATAACATAACCCATGGGAAAAATAATGCAATCGTTCCTTTTGCAAGATGTGCAAAATTGTTTGGTGCAAAAATTTGTTTGTTGTAAGATAAAGTCATGCATAAAATTTTACACTTGGATGAGATAGATTCGACGAGCGTTTACGCAAGAAAAAACCTTCAAAAACTAAATGATTTTGAGGTTGTAAGTGCGGATATTCAAACGTTAGGGCATGGTCAATTTGAACGCAAATGGTATTCAAGTAATAAAAATGGCGGGAATATATATATTTCGCTTGTCTTAAAACCTGAGAATATTGAGCATTTAAATGAATTGACTCGTTATGCCAGTTTTAAAGTAGCGCAAACGCTTGAGCAGTATGGCTTGAAGCCCGTCTTTAAATATCCTAATGATGTATTAATTGATGGTAAAAAAATATCAGGAATTCTTGCAGAGTCTGTTTTTTTGGGTAATGAATTTAAGGGCGTTGTTGTTGGAATAGGTACAAATTTAAACCTCGATAAAGATGAAGTTAAAAATATTGATATTCCTGCTACTTCGGTGTATATTGAGACAGGTTTGCAAGTAAATAAAAATGAATTTTTGAATAAGTTTTTAGATAATTTCAAAAATGATTGGGAAGATTTTTTACTTAACGGTAACAAAGGAGAAATGATATGTTAGAGAGTTTAGTGCAAAACCTCGCAACTCTTTTAGAAGAAGGAGTTATTGTAATGCTTGCAGGCATGGCTGTTGTATTTACATTTCTTGTAATACTTGTTGCAGCAATGTTTGTAATGGGCATAATTGTTAAAAAATTAAATGAACTTTTCCCTGCAAAAGTTCTTGAAGCAGCTCCAAAATCAAAACCGCTTTCAGGTGTGGATGAAATTGCAGTTGCTATTGCGGCTGTTTTAAACAGACGTTAAAAATTAGTTGTTATTTAAAAAGAGGATAAAATTATGACAAAAAAACAGATTAAAGTTATGGATACCTCGTTCCGCGACGGTTTTCAATCCGTTTACGGTGCAAGAGTTTTTACCAAAGACTTTTTACCTGCTTTAGAATCAGCAGTTAATGCCGGCTTAAAACACTTTGAAGTAGGCGGTGGTGCTCGTTTTCAATCACCAATTTTTTACTGCAACGAAAACGCATTTGACATGATGGATACAATCAGAAAAACCGTTGGTCCTGATGTTAACCTTCAAACGCTTGCTCGTGGTGTTAACGTTGTAGGTCTTGATTCTCAACCTCGTGATATCATCAACCTTCACGCTAAAATGTTCAAAAAACATGGCATGACAACAATTAGAAACTTTGATGCCCTAAATGATGTTAATAACTTAA
>CALUYC010000097.1 GCA_944324895.1 Candidatus Gastranaerophilales bacterium | reverse complement strand
AAACACTGTTTCGTGTACTTTTGGACTGTAATGCCCAAGTCGAAACGCATAATCTTTATCTTTAAGCAAATTAAACAGATAAACAGGAATTTTTGTAAGGTCGTCTATGCTATGATAAATTGATATTGCAAGTTGAACTCTGTCGGATAAAATTGTATCCTGCGCGCCTTTTAGTGCGTTTTGTTCTGAACCTTCGATATCCATTTTTATAAAATCAACTTTTTTAATATTATTTTGTTTTTTGAACAAATCTATTGATGTGGTTTTAATTTTTAAAATAATATCTGTATTTTTTGTTGTTCTGTTTGCACTCGAATTTTGCACATAAGAACCTGCGCGATTGTCAGGTGTTTCCACAAATGTCAGTTCTTCTTCTTTATTCCAAAGTCCTCTGTATACAATTTGCGCTTGTGGAATTTCCTCTTTTATAAGATAGTCGTATGCTTCATTTTTAAAAGTTTCATACATTGGGTCGAACCCATAAATTGCTTTTAGGTTTTTAAAATATTTTTTATAATTGAAAAACTGTATTGCATTGCAAACTCCACCGTCAAAAACTGTTTCAATCGCGTTATGGTTAATGTGTTCAAAATACTGTTTATGATAATTTCTAATTGGTCCATAAATACTTATTCCGCTTGTATTTTTGACATATTCTCTTAATTTGTCGGGGTTCTTTGCAAGCCACAGGTCACATATCATACCATAAAGTTCTTTGTCTTCTTTTCTTTCAAATATTTCAAGAACTTTGTGCATCTCCCCTATATATTTTTTTATTCTGAAATATTTTTCTGTTTCTGCAGAAATCAAAATAAAAGGAATATCGAAAAAAGCAAAAAGTTCAACCAGCTCATGATTTTTTGTTCTGACGCTCATTAATATCAAATCAAATTTATTTTTGATGTTTTTAATTTCTCTTAAATTGTAGACTTTTAGCCCTTCAAATTCTCCTTCCAGGGAAGTATCTATGTAGCAGACTATTTTAATATCAGGCCTGTTATTATTTATATATTTTTGTATTTCTTTTCCTACACTGCCTGCACCATAGATTGCAATTTTTGAATTATGGGGTATTTTATCGGTTAATTTTTCTTCTTGCATTTTATCCTCTATTTTTAATCGCTTTCAGTAAAAAATTTCGCCATTTGACTGATTTTTAGTTTTACGGGATTATTCTTTAGCCTTTGCAGATTTACGGATTGTGCAATTTCTTTTGGGTTTTTTATTCCAAGTCTGCAAATATCTTGCTCAAGCCCTATGGTATTAAATAAATTGTTAAAATATTCATCAATATCCTCTATACCCAAGATTTCTTTAATTTCTTTAACGGTATTTTTTACGTATTCCTTGCCCCTTGAATCAATTACATTTTGCGCTTTTTGGTTTGTTTTCATAAGTTCTTTAATACTTAACGATACAGCATGTCCATGGGGCAGATTATAATCGGTAGTTATTTTATAAGATAGGGCATGGGCCGCTGTTGTTTTTGATATATTAATGGCCTTGCCTGAAAAAAGTGCAGCCTGTGCCATTTTTTGGGCATAATTTTTATTATTTGAGTTCACATATAAACACAGGTATTGCCTGCATAGTTCCATAGCTTTTTTGGCATAGCATCTGCTTTTTTTTGTTGAATTTGTTGACCAATAGGATTCTATTGCCTGACAAAGCGCATCAATAGCACAACAAGCCTTTAAATATTTTGGGCTGTCTTTTGAAAATCGTCCGTCTGCTATTGCATAATCAGGCAAGATGCTTTGGTTTTCAAAAGAATATTTTTTGTTGCCGACATATATTACGGCAAATTTTGTAACCTCGGCACCTGTCCCTGCGGTTGTGGGTACTGCAACAAGCGGTGTTAACCTATTGTTAGCATCTGCATTTATAGCTTCATCGGGGTTTATTTTGTTGTCGTAGCAGTATCTGAAAAGCTTTGCAAAATCTATGACACTGCCGCCGCCTATTGCAAGTATAAAATCAAAATCTTTTAATAATTTTAGCGCTTTTTGAACTTCTTGTGATTTTGGGTTTGGATTAATATCGTTGTATATGTTGTATTTTACATTTTTTAATTCATTTTTTATAAGTTTTTCAAATCTTTTAAAGCAATTTTTTGTGCAGAATAAAAGAATATTTTTTGCATTGTGCTTTTTTATAATTTTAGAGAGATTTTTAAATGAGTTTTCTTCTTCAAACGTTGTATTTTCACTTAAAAATTCCATAAATATTTTTTTATTTTCGCAGGGTTTTTCTTTTGGCCTGCCTAAATCTTTTCTTGCGCCGCATTTAACTTTTATTTCAAGTAAAGAAGGGCCTTTTGATTTAATAAAAGCTTTAAGCGTATTTTGCAATTCGTTTCGATTTTGTACTCTGTATGCGTTTTTATATCCGCAAGCTTTTGCCAGTTTTACAAAGTCAATTTTATCGGCACTTGTAGGTTGTGCGCCTACTGAATCATGCGCTTCGTTGTTAAAAACAATGTGTTTAAAATTTTCGCACTGTGTTTTTGAAATAACAGGTAATGCGCCAAGATGCATTATCATTGCGCCATCACCATCAAAACAGAAAATTTCTTTTTGTCTTTTTTCAAGTGCGATACCAAGTGCTATTGAACTTGCATGGCCCATAGAGCCAACTGTTAGAAAATCTTTTTCATGGCAAGAATTTGAGTTCTCCCTTATTTCGTACAATTCTCTTGAAATTTGCCCTGTGGTTGATACTATTAGCGAGTTTTCCTTAATTGAATTTACAACTTCCCTGATTGCAAATTCTCGCGTCATTTCATAATTTGTTTTTTTTGAATTTTTTAGCTTATAAGACAAAAAAGAATTTTTTCTAATGATTATTGCGTATGGTTTTGAGTTTTGTTTAATATATTTGCAAGCTTTTTTTAGTTCTGCTAAAGCTTCTTTTTCTTCTTGTGGAAGTATTGAATATTTTATTTTGCACGCATCTAAAATTTTGTTACTTACTTTGCCTTGTTTTATATGTTGAGGTTCATCATTTGTACCTTGCTCTCCTCTCCATCCTACAAGCATAAGCAGTGGGATTTTATAAACTTCTTCATCTACAAGAGACAGCAGAGGGTTTATGCAGTTTCCAAGTCCTGAATTTTGCATATAAGCAACGCTAATTGATGAAGTTGCAAGATAATGACCTGCACAAAGGGCTATTGCATTACCTTCGTTTGCACATATAATATGATTTTTATCTTCCGTATTGTCGCTAATATAAGCACACAAGTCTTTTAAAAGACTGTCAGGCACTCCACAGAAAAAATTAATACCTTGATTTTTTAAGACATCATAAAATGCTTTTGTGCTTATCATTTAGCCCCCGGTATCAAGGTTATTATATCTTTTATTTTCATACAGTATTCATCTGATGCTTCTTTGCATCTGTGGTTTTCCAAGATGGATATTGCAGTTTTAACCATAGCCGGATAAGCTGCTCTTAAAAGATGGTTTGCATATATCACCATGTTTATACCGTTTTCAATAAGCTCATCCTCGCTTACTTGAGGGTATGATGAAGGTACCACCACAAGCGGTTTGCGGTTTTCAAATTTGTTGTATTCTTGAGCAAATTCTTTTATTTCATCAAAAGTATTTGAACAAGAGTGTATCATAATGCCGTCGGCCCCAGCTTCTAGATATGTCTTTGCCCTCTCTAGAGCATCTTTAAGACCTTTTTTAAGTATCAGACTTTCGATTCTTGCAATAATCATAAAATGTTTCGAAACCTGGGCTTGCTTTCCGGCCTTAATTTTTTGGGCAAAAATATCTTTATCCTCTTGAGTTTGTTCAACTTCTGTCCCAAATAGAGAATTTTTCTTCAGCCCCGTTTTGTCTTCAATTATGATTGCTGACACACCAAGCCTTTCAAGGGATTTGACAGTAAAAATAAAATGCTCCTCAGCTCCACCATTGTCACCGTCGTATATAACAGATTTTGTTGTGACGTCTAAGATATCATTAATCATTTCAAGTCTTGACGTTGTATCAAGATAACCGGTGTCAGGTTTTGCTTTTGCGGCAGATTGAGTTAAAGAAGAAATCCAAATTCCGTCAAATTCTCGTTTTTTGTTGTCTTGTATAACACTTGTATTTTCAACAATAAGGCCACTTAGACCGTTATGTGCTTCACAAATCCTGACTATGTCTTTACTTGCAAGCAATCTTCTAAGTCTTTCACACCTTATTTGCGGTGTTGTGCCTATTTCTTTTAAAACATTGTTTAGCTGAGTTGAAGATATTCCTTGAGTATACGGAACATCAATTACCTGTCCGCCCCATTCTGACATAACTTCGATAACTCTTTGCCTTGTTTTGGCTTGTACGCCTTCCTTCCAGTCGTCTCCATGCAGAACATAGTCGGGTTTTATTTTGCGTAAATTGGGAACGTAATCTAAGGTTTCTTGCGCAATTACTTGTGATACCCCTTTTACGTTTTCTATGACAGTTTTACGCTGTTCAAAAGACATGTAAGGAAGCCTTTTATAGCTTGCAATAGCTTTGTCGGTCAAAAGACCTATTATAATCTCTCCACCAAGTTTTCTTGCCTGTTCAATAATGTTTAAGTGCCCGGGGTGCAATAAATCTGCACTCATGCCAATATAGATCTTTTTCATCCGTAATATTCTCAAAATTCTGCTTAGTTAATATTAACATGAAATGGATTTGATGAGTTCAGACAATAAAATGAGATTTTTATCTTAGTGTTGAGTTAAATATTTAATAATTTCTTCAACGTGACCCTTGACTTTAACCTTTCTCCATTCCTTTTCAATATTGCCTTTATCGTCGAGAACAAAAGTAGAGCGATCGATGCCCATGTATTTTTTGCCATATAAGGTTTAATGTGACATTTGAGTTGTAGAATAATAGCCTCACTTAGGCAGTATGTTTGAATATTAGCG
>CALUYC010000096.1 GCA_944324895.1 Candidatus Gastranaerophilales bacterium | reverse complement strand
ATATGTAATTACAATTAAATTTTAAAACAGCTGTTAATGGTATATCTTCTTTCTTGAGCTTATAAGTTTGCAAAAAATGATTTTATCCCATCCTGCAATATCTTAGTCAGACTTATAAAATCATATCCGCTAAAAGACGCCAGTCAAGAGTAAAATTTTACATATCTTTACATTTTGTGGTAAAATTTATAACGTAAACAAGGAAAATTCATGAAAAAGATAATACTCACAATTTTATTTTCGCTTATTTTTATACCAAAAGCAAACGCTGATGTCACTCCGCAGTATCTTTCATCTGTGGCACACTTTGGAATAGGGATTGCACAAAACGGTAAAGATATAAAAATTTATGAGCAACCAAACGATAATTCTAAACTAAAAGCACGCATTATTTGGAATGAAAGAGGCAATTTAATATGTAAAAATACAAAAATGCAATGTGAGTCCAAAAATATATTTTTAGGCTTTGCACCATCAAATAACGTTGCTCTATTTAGTGTGGAAGATGAAAATAACGAGTGGATTTATGTTTGTTATAACCAACGCCACAGGCTTTTTGGTTGGGTTAAAAAAGACGAACGTACAAGCTATTTAACTTGGGGTGAATTTCTCATAAGTTACGGGAAAAAATACGGAATGTACCTGTTTCGTGATGTACCAAAAGAATATAAAATCCTCTATGCCTCGCCAAACAATGAAAGCCCGAGTGTAGACAGCTTTTTCCTCGCAACTCACATAAATCCTTGGCTTGTAAGAGGCAACTGGATTTTAGTAAAAGTCGAAAATTATGATGATACGCAAAAAACCGGCTGGCTTCGCTTCAGGGGCGATGATGGCAGGTTTTTTGGTTTCGTAAATTTAAAATAATTACTTGTGGACGTGGAAAAGTCTCATAATATCTTGATGTGAAACTTTGTTTTCTACAAGAGGTTTGTAGAAAGTAGTAACAGTATCATTAAGTACAATAGGTTTTCCATCTGCACGTTTTAATTTGCCTTCGACAACAACATATTTAACGGGGTTACCGTTTTCATCTACTTCGTCAGTGAATTTTGCGCTTGTTTCATCATAGACTTTTCTTTTCATGTATGTATCTTTGCCGTTTGAGTCTTTGATTCTATACTGAACGCCGTTATTATCCTGTACTTTTACATAAGGAACTTCACAAGTCATATCACTCATTTCTTTGTACGGATCAGCAGTGATGCCTTTAGATGAGAAAACATGTATAACGTTTGAGCCGTTATCGTCATATTTTAAAATTGCATACAAATCATGAGAATTATCTTGCGGAAGTGAAATTGGCATACCGCCTGCTATTGCAGATAGCCCGTATTCTTTATACAATGCACAACTTGCCTGCATTCTGTCAAAGTATTTTCTTATTTCAGGTTTATATTCGCTTGAATTTTTGTCAATCCATTCACGTCTTACAAGGTTTCTGTTTTGTTGGGTTATATTTTTTGTAGCGTATTCATAACCGCTAAGACCCATGTTATTGCCCGCATAGAAGAACGGAATACCTGTAACAGAGTTAAGAAAATCTGTCATAGCAATCATTTTGCCTAAAGCAGGTCTCAATATTTCAGCAAAAGCCTTGTCGCGAATTTCTTTTTCTTCCTGATGATTAAACCATTCTTTACCTTCACGTCTTGCAATATATGCAGCTTGATTTAATACATCTATTATTGAAATTTCAAATGCAGTTTGACCAAAAGCTTCCGCACGAATAAAATCAGGGTTTGTTTTATTTTTGTATTTACCCAATGCTAAGTCTTTAATTGCCTGATATACAATTTGCAGTTTTTCATTGTCAAAAGCAAGAACTTTTTCAAAAGCATGCCTGTACATATCACCAGCCGCAACTGCCTTTGAGCTTATTAAATCATAGCTTGCACTATCTGGTGTTATTTCTTTTCCGACAACCCTTGAAGCAGCTTCTTTTGCTCTTTTTACATCATTAGCGTTTATGGGTGTGCCTTGAGTATTAATACCAAACCTTGAAAGGAATATGCCCATATCAAGCGCCAAACCATGTAGACCGCGGGGTTTATCGTGGTTATCCCAGAAAATATGGCTATGAGTTAAGCTTAAAAGGGGCCCTGATGTTAAAAATTCATCCATGGCTGATTTAAGGGAATTCATATTTCCTAAATCATATTTAGCATCACCGGTTTCAAAATTTCTTGAAAACAGGTTGTTTGAAAGTCCAAAGAATTTAGAATACTGCGAACCTGTTGTTGCACCTGTTTTTTCATATAGCATACGCTCTGCAGCGTTAGGGTCATGATATTTACTCCAAGACAAATCCCTTAGAGCTTGCGCTCTTTCTTGAATTTGTTGTTCTGTTGCATTTGGCCCCAATGCATTTTTTGCTTCAAATCTGTACATATTCATGTCATTGAACATTGGCCATAAATCTGTAACTTCTGCCACAACGTATGCTGAAGGGTTAATTTTTCTAACGTTTTGAACGAAATTACCCCAAAACTCAACAACATCATCCCAAGAATCTTGAAAGTCTCTTAAACCGTTTCTTGTAGCTGTTAAATCCGCAACATCTTTTGCAGCGTCAAAACGCCAGTTCAAGCCGCCGCGGGTTTGTTTTACAAATTCTTTCGCAAATTTTATGGCTTGATATGAGTATTCGTTCATATCAGTCGATTCAAGAGCGTTTGCAAGCTCCCATTGTTTTGATTCCGAAAGTCTTTTATTTTCAAGATTTTTTGCAATATGAGCGGCTAATGACTTAGCATCTTCATTGCCGTCCCCGCATGAAACAACGCCTGCTTGGTATAAAGTAGCATTTTTAAGGGTTCTTGAATTTTTAAGAGTACCTTGGTTAGCATCTATTGTAACAACTCCGTCAGGATAGATTGCCTTTGTAACTGCATAGCCAATAATTGTAGGAGCCATCAACTCTAAAAGCATTTTTCCGTACGGAGTTAGTTTTATTGTTTCAATATTGTCGGAAAGGTAAGCATCGTTTTGTCTTACTCTTTGCGAAGATGATGTTTCATCAAAAATTTGTCCCGAATCTTCGCTTGAAATCACATCACTTGATTCTCCCGAAGGTTCAAGAATTTCTTCATTTAAAGTGCCTTCCATTTTAACTAAAGCACCGACAATAAAACGAGAAAGAAGGTTTTTAACATGCGGATTACTCATATACTCACGAAAAGCAGGGGCGGTAGTCACAACCTGCATTTGTGGAGAAAGATCCAAACTTTCATATCTGAAATCATCAATAAACTTAGATATTTGGCTTATTGCGTTCTTTGAAGAATTGTTATCGTTAGGCTTTTCGTCCTCAACACTTTTTATAATTGCTTCAAGTTCTTGCATTGACAAATCGTTTGCATGTGCTATTTCAGCCAATTCCTGTTTGCTTTGCGCATCACCCTTATTGTAAAGCTTGGCTACGTATGAAACAAGGGCATTATCTGCAAATTTTGTCCAATAAGTTGCGGTATTGTACAAATAATCTCTTGCGTCGAAATAGCCTTTTACGCTTGCTTCGCTTGGATTAGGATTAGAAAGGTTCATCTTAACAAGATCAACATTACCGTCCCAAAAATCAGCACCTGAAGCTCTGCCTTTTTTTACAATGTCATAATTTTCAAAAGAGAAAAAGTTTTCAAGGTTGTCTATGATTCTATCATGTCCGCTACCAAATCTCTTTTCGTAAATTTTATGTTTATCAGTAAGCATTTTGTGGCTATAACCACTGAATCTGTCTCTTACGGATTTTTCTCTGTAATCAAGTTCAAAGAAATAAGGCTGAACTGAATCCTGATGAGTTGTTATATCATAGTGGTCTTTTGTCCTTGTAATATCATAATGCGTAATAAGATTTTTAGTATCTTTTTGTTGTCTTTCGCTTGCCAGTCTGTTATCAAAAAATTGTATGTAGCTTGGTTTATTTTTATCATATCCCGGCATACCCATAGGGTTTATAATTTTAAATCCAATGTGCTGATAGGGGTCTGCATGTTCACTGTTTGAACTTTTTATTACATCGGGGAAAACACCTATTTTCAAATCACCTTTAATTTTAAACCAACCGTAAAATGGAGATTTTTTACCGTTTTTAAGGACATCTTGGAATAAGGGACTTTGTATACTTTGCGAAGTAAATGCTCCGTCTGCAACATAACCCTTGCCATCTTTATATAAATCAACTATAACTTTTTTAAATACAGCTAAAGAAGGAACTCTAAAGAAATTTTCACCCCAATATTTATGCGAAGATTTAGAATCTGCCCCAATATAAGGGTTTGACATAACATAACGATACGGAGAAAGTTCTTCCTGTTTGTTTGTCAATATGCCGTCTAAATCGCCAAGAGCTTTGTTAAAGTGATTTCTTATAAACGTTGAACGATTAATTCCACGACCGCTTGTGTAAGAATCGTAAAATACATGCAAAGCCGAGCCTGATTTTGGCGTAACACCCATTTTGTTGGATACTACTGTAAAATCACCAAATCTATCATCATGAAATCTTGTGCCGGGGTCAAAAATATATTGTTTTGTTTGAATATCCGCAAAAACATTTCTCGTATTAAATTCATCGAGATTTTTATAGGCTTCTCTTGCGTCTTTTTTATCCACAAGTCTAAATCTGTAACCCATATATTCGCTGTCGTTAGGGTCACTTATAAGAGTGTTTCTGGGATATTCTGTTATACCTTTATTTCTAAAATCATTGTATGAATTATTAACAGTAACTGGTACAGGGCTAATGTTATCATCAAATTTAAAGCCACCTTTACCATCTTGTACAACAGGGCAAACTTCAAGCAAAATATCGTATTTGTCTTTGTCATAGGGGGGAACATAAAATTTGTATTTATCTTCAGTGGTCAGTTTCAAACCTTTAAATGTGGCTTTGTTAGTACTATTTTGCTCGTTTTTTAACTCTATTGCAGAAATTTTCACAGTAATTACCCTTGTTTTTCCCTTCAATTTTTATAAAACATCTGAATTTATAAAATTGCCTTTTTATATAAATTTATTTTACAGATGTTAATCTTGTATAAGCCCCTTAGAAATTTTGCTGCATAACGCTTGTGGGTTTTGAATAATACTCGATATCAGGTGTATTTATTTCAAAAACATGCGCTCTTAGAGGGCCTAAATCAACGGTCAATTCATTTTCACTTTTTTGGAAGTAGCTTGGTTTAGAGTATGTAGGAACAAGGTTATTAAGTTCCTGACTAGATTTAAATCCCGGAATTTGTATTTTTGCACTTCTTCTTAAGTTAGCATTTCTATTGCCTACAAAAAGTAATGTTTTACCGTCTTTATGTCTTGCATAAGCAATTACTTCCGGATTATTTGTTTCAAGTTTTATAAAAGAACCATGTTCTATTATATCTTTATATTCAGGTTTAATATTGCCGCTTCTGATATTATGTGCAGCCTTTATAAATTCTTGTATTTGCGGAAAATCTCCGCCCGGTTTTCTTGAGAAGTTAAATATATCAAGTCTGCCTGTGTGCACCGTACATTCATTATTATCTGTTTGAGAATTCGGTGCTTTTGCATGGTCGTAGGGGTATAAGTAATAATCGCCTGTTTGAACACCGTCTATGTAGTATGGATTAACCATAGGCAAGGTATTTTGCAAAGCGGTTGTGAACATTACCCAAGGCGCACCGCCATAATACATCGGGCTTTGGTCATCATGGGTAGTCATAGAACCTATCAAAGACTTTGGTTCTTTCATTCTGTTAGACATATCGATGTTTTCTTTCATATAGTTGAATAAATCATCGGCTTTTGTCCATTGGTTAAGTATGTGGAATTGACCATAATAAGAGTTAAAACCGCCTCTTAATTGGTCTTCTGGTCTATCATATGGCATATTAAGCTGCGGAGAAGCATCTTCATGGGTGTAAGACTCTGCAAGCCAACCGAATTGAGGGTCTAAAGTTTGAGAATAAGGAATAATTACATTCCAAAATTCAATCGGTTTTGCACGTGAAACATCGGCCCTTATACCGTCTATTCCAAGTTCAATGCAAGCTTCTACGTATTTTTTATGCATATCTAGCAATTTAGGATTTAACTGTCTGGTGCCTTCGTTATCCCAAACTCTAAACATTCTGATATCTTGCCATCCTTGCGGGGTTTTATCTTGTCCGTCTTTTTCTTTTGCCATTAATTCAGGATGTCTTTTTGAAAAATCAAGACTTGCGCAAGAAGGTAAGTCAAGCATTACCGAAATTCCGCGTTTGTGGCATTCATCTATAAATATTTTGAAGTGATCCCAAGCACTACCTGGGGTATTTGGGTCTTTTAAATTAGGATCAACCGCAAGCTTTCCATTGTCTTCTATAAATTTATCAGGGGCATACAGTGAACCGGCTAAACCCATTGCAAGAGTTTTACCTGTCGGGTGAATTGGAAGAATATGAAGCGTATTTATGCCCATATCCTTAATTTCATCCAGTCTTTCTATTGCATTTATGAAATTACCTGATTCTTCACCTATCTGAATAAGTCCGTTACCGTCAAGGTCTTTTGCGTTCATTATTCTTGGTACAACACCCAAAATTGTTGCTTCATTATTTGTAAGCATATCCCTAAAATGGTTTTGCCACTGTACTTTTTGGGTATTTGTGCTTTCTGTTACGGCTTGAGTTTTTGCAACAGGAAGAATTTGGCTTGTCTGTTTAATGATATATTTGCTAAGCATTGGATTAAACGGCAAGTTTTGAACATTTTCATTTTGCTGTTGCGTATCTTGAGGTTTTTGAGCAGCAGCCTTTTGAGGATAAATAAGGTATTTACTTGTAATACTATTTACCTGCATTTACGCCTCCGTCATCTTTTTTTTGTTTATACAGATGCTCATTTTTAACTTTTCCAAAGAACATTTGTGATAAAAGTGTAATTCCAATAACAACCAATGTCATAGGAAGGAATATTCTCATCCAATGTTTGTCGTTAAACATTTTGCTTGCAGTATCCATAAACAACTCTGTTCCGGGCTTTCCAAGCATTGAATATTGAGTTTTTTGCAGAGCATCTGTACCTATATCTGCAATTTTATGTCCGGGTCTTGCAAAATCAACCATTTGTGCGTATATTTTGTAGAAGTTTTCTCTTGATGCAACAAGTTTTTGCGTCATTGATTTATCACAGCTTTCATAAGTAAGTTTTGAAAGACCTGCACGCATTGCATCTTCACCAGTTGCAGAAGGATCACCAAAAATAAGTTTTATAATCTTAGGCGCAAGATCACCGTTACCATCTGCATAGAATTTATTTGAAAGATCATTCATTGTTCCGTCATAAATTATACTGCGGCATAATTTAAGAACTTCGTCGCTGATTTCTTCTTGTCCTGACAAGTATTTCCAGTAGTCTTTAAGTTCGCCTGTGTGAAGTCTTCTTTCAAAATCAGCTTCAAGCAAGTATCTGTGTCCTGTTGCCCTGATACCTGCGCCTTTTTCTTCAACAAACAAATCAATAACTCTTTTAAATAATGGTTCTCTTATTAAAGAATTTGTATCAACACCTTTTTTATCAAGCAATGCAACAACCTGTTCGGGCGTTAGATCTTTTCCGGCTTCTTGAATAAATTGGTCGTAACTTACTTTAAAAGTATCTTCTACAAGTTTTTTCAATCCGTTTGTATCAATCAATGTTTGAGATTTTAATATTGCAAGAGGAGAATCGTCGGGAATATTACTAAATGCTTCTTTTATTCCTCTGCTTATTTTATCTTTAATTGAAACAATAAGTTTATCAACCGTATCGGCTTCGTATTTAGCTTGTCTTGAAGTTAAATCGGAAATAAATGCTTTATAATTTGCATCGTCGCTTGCAATATCTCTAAGGTGCCCTTGCAAAATATCTTTTGCTGCGTCGAGAGAACCTCTTGCTGTTTCTAACTCTTTGTCTGGAATGTCTAAAGCTTGCATTAAAGCATTAACCGAATTTAAGTGTATGCTTGTATGCAAAGATTCATATTTTTGACCGACAAGTCCGTTTAGAAAATCCGCATAAGTAGCAACTTTTGCACTAATTGGTCTGGTTTGACCGCTATATATTTGTTCTATATCTCTGCAAAGTTTTTCTATAGCTTCAGGATTTGCACTTTGCAAATTAATGCAATTTTTATATGCATTTTTAAGCTTTTCTATTTCTTCGGGTTTTACTACTTCTTTGGTAGCTTCTTTAAATATTTTACTGAAATCTTCAACTGTAATATAATCTATAGCTGCATTTGGGTCTTTAGTTGCAATTAAGTCATCTATAATTTTTCTTACATGAGCGCCCAAACTGCTGTTACCTTGTAAATCTCCATATCCGGATTTTAAATATTTTCTTACGGTATCAATAGCTTTATCTGTTTCAATAAGAGCTTGTGTGCCTTCTTTTGCATTTTGCGCTACAAAAGACTGTTGCAGTTGCCCTTTGATTTTTGGCGCCATGCCTGTTAATTCGCTTATAAGATTAGCATCATCAGTATCTTTTGCATTCATGATAATGCCAAAAGGATCAATAAGTCTTGCAACTTCGGTAAAGAATCTGTCATCGGGGTCTTTTTTAAGCGTTGAAGTTAAATGTTTAATTTTTTCAAAATCTACAAGATTTAAAGCTTCATCAAGCTGTCTTTTTTGTGCAAGTTCTTCGAGCTTATCTGTTTGTTTTAAAATTTTATTGTATTGCGAATTTACAATATATTTTGTAACACCGCGCTCTGCAAGGTTACAAATCATAGAAGTCAACAGCGGGCTAAAACCTGCGGTTAACATCCAAAGGGTATTACCTTGAAGTGCGATTGTACGCATTTTTTCTTTTGTAAGTTCGCGATATTCGGGATTTGATTTGTTAATGCCAATTTTATCGGCAATTTTATCTATTTCTTCTTGAGAATATAAATCCGGAACAAATTGGTTGTCCAAATATAATCTTTTTTTACGGCCTTGAGCATCAATGTATTGTTGGCGAATATCAAAACCAAAGCGCATTTTTAGGGGTTCTGAAATAAACAATCTTGGCCAAGCTGCCATTGAGGCAAAAAATGCACCTGCACCCAAGAATTCCATTATACCTTTTGTGCCTGTACCGCGTTTTGTAAACAAGTATGATGCAATGCCCAAGCTGCCTATTTTCATACCCAAATCATTAAATCTGCCCAGTTGGTTATCGTTAGATTTGCCTGTAACCAAGGCCTTACCTAGTTCAACAACATCTTTTCCAGTATCTGCAACAGAAATAATAAAGCTTGATATAGGGTTGCGACTTTTAAGCAGATAAGCTCTGTTTTGTTGTGGTGCTATTGAATTTGCATTAAGAACAAATGCTCTGTAAACATCTTGCTTAGCAATTTCTTTTCTTAATTGCGTTTCTAGGTATTTATTTTGAATAGAGGTATTAATTTTGTTGTCCATTAGCATGCCTCATATTCTTTCTTCAAGTTAATTTGTGTGTCAGCTTGTCTGTCAGCGACTTTAAATCCGCGTGTAGCATTCCATACACCAAGTATTGTTGAAGCAAGAGCACCGAAGATTATTGTTCTGCCGACTATTTTAGCTCCATGTGTGAATTTGAAGTTATTTCCGTTGTATAAGTCTACAAAGCTATTTTTAACCGTTGTAGCAAAGTTTCTGCCTAAGCCTAAAATTCTTTCTTTTCTTGTACCTGATATCGGCATGCAAATTTTGCTTTCAAAAGGTGCTTGAGCAGCAAGAGCAACGCCTAAAGCAGCCCAAATATATGAGCTTACTGACCTTGCAGAGCTTGATTTTACGGCAACTTCTCTTACTTTTTCCTGAACTAATTGCTCAGGAGAGTTAAGAGGATCTTTAAAGCCCATTTTTCTTGCTATTTTATCCCACCAAAGGTGTCTGTTACCTTGTTGTTCGCCCATTTTGTTTATTAAGTCAAAACGAGGAAAATCAGCACTTTCAAAAACTCTGTGATATTCAATTCTTGTTAAATCTTTATCTCCGGGGTAATCGGGTAATTCGGTAACAACCTTTTTATATGGCATTTCAAGGTCTATGCCTGTTTTAAACTCGACACCTTTGTTTATAAATTTTTGACCGAGCCATTTGCCTATTGCATAGAAAATAACACCATAAGCCATTTTTCTGCCGGAAATAGAAGCAAAAGCTCTATCGGGCATTTTAAAAGACTTATTTGCAAGGTTAAACAACGCAATCAGCATTGCTGAACCTGTTATATTTGGTATTAAGCCCATTGACAAAAACTCGTAAAAGTTAGAATTTCTGGAACCTTGCATGCCCTTTGGTGCATAAATAAAAAGACTGTTCACAAATTTATCTGCAACAATTCTTGCACCTGTTATGGGTGTTTTTTTGATTATTTGATCTGAAGTACTTGATAGTCTCTGATGTACATCCTCAGAGGCATAATAAGCATTTTTAGGTATATTTGTTTGGTTAACCTTACCTGTTTGCACTTTAGTTTTTATACTCCAAAAAACTAACACACATATTTATCAAAAAGCCTGAAAGAAAATATTTGATACGGCAATATAAAAAATTTACATTGTTTAACAAATATTTTAATTTTGACCAACAACAACACTAAATGTAGATAAATCCTTAAAAATTATGTAAAATAATTATATGGAAACACCTGATTTTCAATTTAGCATTGAAATTATAGACAAAATTTATAATTTTTACAACTCGACAGATGAGCTACTACTCTTGTGTGGTTTTTCAGGATGCGCGAAAAGTGAAATTTTAAATAAAACACTAGAAAACCATGACGAAAACACGCTTATTTTTAGACATCTTTGCTTTGAACAAACAACAATAGACGACTTTTTATTGAATTTTTATGATTCTTTTCGCAAATACTCTCTTGAAAAAAAAGTCAGTTTAAAAAAGAGCATGGGCGAAAGTTTTAAAAACAAAGTAAGTTTTTACTTTAAAAATATAGATAAAAAATGCATAATTGCCGTTGATAATTTTGAACTTGTAAAAGACAATCTTGAAATTTTAAACTTTTTATGGCACATTGCAAGCTTTGAAAATACAAAGCTTGTCCTTATTTCAAGGGAAAACGACATAGAATTTTTTAGAAACAAAGAACTTCCCTCACAAGTTATTGAAATAAAACCTGATACAAAAGAAGCTTTTAGAGAAAAAATTAACAACGAAGAAGTTGAAATCGACAATAACACTTTAGATAAGCTATACGACCTTACACAAGGTCACAGACTTTACCTCAGAATGGTTTTAAGATATTCAAAAATAACAGGTCTTAAAATTTCAGAACTTTTGAGCGAATTTGAAAAACGTGAAAACACCTTTGATGAGTTTATAATTCTAAAACTTATTTCGCTTGTGCCTAGTGTTTACTTTAAATTTCTTAAAAACCTAAGCGCAATAAATCACTCCATAAGCATTGATTTTATTAAGTATTACAACCTTGGGGATATTAAACAAATTGAATATTTAGAAAGAAATTATTTAATTTCCAAATACGATAACGACATTATTTTAAGAAATTATTTTAAACAACATTTTTTAAATACGCTTTCCCTGCAAGAAAAGTACGAAATATTCACACAACTTGTTGAAATTTATGAAGAAGAACTTTCAAAAAGTCCGCGAGACAGGCTTTTAAGGCTATCAAGAGAAAGTATCAGAAAACAAATTGAGGTTGTGCGAAAAAACATACCCGCACTTGGAAAAAATCCGCAAGTATCAACAAGTAATTTCTCTTACATTTCCCTTTCTCAAGAAGGATCAAACCCTTGGTTTGACAAAAAAGAGATGGATAGAAAACAAAAATATCTCGACAAAAAAAGAGAATTACAAAATAAAAAAATTACTTCCAAAAGGAATTTTATAAGCGAAGAAGATGCCCTTATGCTTAAAGAGTACAGGCGCAAAAAATATGAAGAAGAACAAATTGAAAAAACCGTAAATGAAGAATTTGACTTTTTGGAAGAATTTAAAAAAGCAGATGAATTGGAACAAAATTACCAATATGCGCAGGCAAATGAAATTTTATCCCTGTTAAAAAGTAAAACAGACGATACCCAAACAAAAATAGAAATTCTTGAACATCTTGCTCATAACAGCGAAAAGTTAAATAATTTTGAACATGCACTTGATTATTATACACAAGCAAGCTCGCTTCACCTTTTAAACAAAGATTACGAAAAATACTACAAAACAGTGTTTGAAGTTGCAAATCTGTACAAAAATTTATACAGATTTTCAAGCGCAAAAGACGAGTATTTAAAAATAATCAACGCAAAAGAACTTTTTGACAATTCGCTTAAAGCTTTGGCTTATCTTGGACTTGGCGATGTTTACGAAAGTGAAAACTCAAGTACTCAAGCGCTTGAATATTACCGTCTTGCAGGAGATTTTGCAGACAAAAATAACATCAATGAAATTTGTGAAATCTATTTTAAAACCGCAATTTTATACGACGATTTACATAATTTTGAAAATGCAAAAGAATTTTATTTAAAAAATATAAACACAAGTACGAATACCGAAAAAAACAGATGGCTTTCGCAAAGTTACATTAATTTGGGTCTTATCTACTCTTACGAAAATAATATTGATGAGGCAAAAAACTATATAGGACTTGCCTTAAAAACAGATAGGGAAGATGAAAATCCCACAGGTGTTTATTTTGCAGCACGCGAACTGTCAAGACTGTATGAAATACAAGACCCGGAAACTGCAATAAATTATTTAAAAGAAGCACTTGAATGTGCAAAACAAATGCATGATGAATTTAAAGAAGCCTTTGCATATCTTGAATTGGGCGATTTATATTACAATTTTAATCAAGACGAACTTGCTCTGACAAGCTTTTTTAAAGCTAAAAAAGCACTTGGCAAAAACATACTTGAAGAAAACGAACAGATTATAAACCAAAGAATAAACGATATGAAAATAAAAATGCTACCATCTGAATTTCAAAGAATAGAGGCAAATTATGTTTAATAAAGAAAACATTAACCTCTTAAAAAAAGAGTTTAATCTTGAAATTAATGAAAATACGCTTGAAAAATTAAACTTATGGCATAAGCTTTTTGTTGAGTACAACTCTCACACCAATTTAATGAGCGCAGGAGATGTAAAAGTCCTTTTTGAAAAACATGTCTTTGACTCTCTTGCAATTTTAAAGTGGAATGAATTTAATCCCGACAAAAAACAAAAAATCCTTGATGTCGGTACAGGAGGAGGTTTCCCCTCCGTTATTTTAGCACTGTTTTTTCCTAATTTGGAAATTGTTGCAAACGACTCAAGAATGAAAAAAATTAATTTTATAATTGACATAAAAGCAGCACTCGACATAAAAAATTTAAAAATATCATACGCAAGAGTCGAAGATTTAGAACCACTTAATTGCGATATTGTTATATCCCGCGCAGTAGGTAAGATTAAAAACGTTTTAAGGTTGTCTAAAAAACACATAAAAGAAGGCGGATATTTTGTAATTTACAAGTCAAAAACACTTGAGGAAGAATTAGCCGAACTTAAAGACACAGAGGCACAAATTGTCACTTATAACTTACCTTTAAAAGAAAATTTTGAAAGACATCTTGCAATTATTAAACAATAGTTTATAAGGAACATAAATTATAAATCTTCGTCTATCCCTCCAAACGACAATTAAAAAGTTGGAGGAGTAGTATTTTGGGTATTAACATTTGTGAGCATAAAGAAGATATATTATTTGATAACTTTTTGGAAGAAGACGAAAATCAAGAGGAAATTAAAACTTTTTCCACCATTGCAAATAAAGATGAAATTTTGCAAATGTATTTAAAAGATATAGGAAGAATAAAACTTTTAAATAAAAATTCAGAAATGGCACTTGGCAAGATAATTAAAGAAGGCAACAGAAAAGAAGCTCAAATTGCCAAAAAGAAACTTGTTCAGGCAAATTTAAGACTTGTGGTATCCATTGCAAAAAAATATACAGGTCAGGGAATTTTATTTATGGACCTTGTGCAAGAAGGGTCTTTGGGGTTAATTAAAGCAGCCCAAAGGTTCGACTACAAAAAAGGTTTTAAATTTTCGACTTATGCAACCTGGTGGATAAAACAAACCATAATTCGCGCCATTGCCAATTCATCACGTTCCATTAGAATTCCTGTTCATATGAGTGACAAAATAAGAATGTTAAAAAAAGCAATCATCAAGTTGAGTGTTCAAAAGGGGGCAGAGCCTACAGATGAGGAGTTGAGTGATTATTTAAAAATTGATGAGAAAAAAGTTAAATCAATAAAAAGGGCAATGATAAAAGAACCCGTAAGTCTTGATACACCTGTAGCTCAAGATTTATGCCTTGAAGATTACATATCGGATGATGAACATAAATTGCCCGAGATAAACACCGAAAAAGAATTTTTAAACAAGGATGTAACAGGAATTTTAGACATTTTAAATCAGAAAGAGAGATTTATTATCATAAACCGTTTTGGTTTAGGGGGGCGTAAAACAAAAACGCTGGAGGAGTTGGGAAAAATTTTAGGCTTTTCAAAAGAAAGAATACGTCAAATCGAATGTGAAGCGCTAAAAAAACTCAGACGCTCTGAGGAGGCAAGAAGTCTTAAAGATTACTTGAATTAGCAATGTAAAGGTTTAAAAAATATGCTACAATCGATTTTGTGGAAAACCTAATTGAAGTAAAAAACCTTTATAAAACATACAACGAAAACAACGGAGTCTTTGGCAAAAAAAGGGAGCCTACCGTTGCGCTTAAAGGAATAAATTTAGAAATTAAAAAAGGTGAAATACTTGCGCTTGTTGGTGAATCAGGTTGCGGAAAATCAACTTTGGGCAACTGTATTTTAAAATTATTAAATGCAAGCTCGGGCGAAATATTGTTCAAGGGTGAAAACATATTAAAATACAATAAAAGACAAACAAAAGCCTTTAGAAAATCTGCTCAGATGATTTTCCAAAACCCGTATTCAAGCTTAAACCCTAAAATGAAAATAAAAGAAATACTTGAAGAACCTTTGAAAATCCACAGAGAAAAAAATATAAAAGAAAGAGTACTTGAAACCATTTCTATGTGCGGATTAAATCAAAATGACTTAAAAAAATACCCGCATGAATTTTCAGGCGGACAAAGGCAAAGAGTAGCAATAGCACGCGCGCTTGTTTTAAGGCCTGAATTTATTGTTGCAGACGAACCTATTTCAGCACTGGACGTGAGCATTGCAGCACAAATAATAAATCTTTTAATAGAGTTAAAAGACAAGTTAAACCTAACTTTTTTGTTTATTTCGCACGATTTAAACATCGTAAAATACATAAGCAACCGAATTGCAATATTAAACCGCGGTGTTATTGTTGAAGAAGGTGAAACTGACGAAATTTTTGAAAACCCGAAAGACAGCTATACAAAGCTCCTTTTGGGGTCAATTCCAAAAATTAATCTTTAGCGAACATTTAAAAACTTGTGTACCTGCGGAATAAGGCGAATATTTTTATATTTTGAATAGAATTTTTCAAAAACTTCATCTAAATTCAATTTATTGCTCATCGGCATTTTAGGTTGTAAAACAAGCAATATTGCATATTTCTTGGCTAAAGTTGCAGCTTCTGTTATTTCGGAATTTGAAATATTTTCATCAAAAACAACTTTTGCAAAAACTTCTTTTTCTTTTGCAACATTTAAAAAATCATCAAAAGTTATCAAGCTAAATTCCATACCTGTTGCACTTTTCAGCTTAATATCCATAGAAATAATATCAACATAGTCAATAACTTTTTTTAAATTTTCAACACCCACGCCGTTTGTTTCAAGATAGATTTTCTTATTCAGCCTGTTTTTGTAGCGTTTAAAAAATTCAGACAAAAAATCAGCCTCTAAAAGCGGCTCACCACCGGTAAAACTAACTGTTTGCGCGTTGCTTGATTTTAAAACTTCAAAAAATTCATCAAAATTATACGTTTTAGAATTTTCATCGCACAAAAAATCAGTATCGCAATATTTGCAATTTAAATTACATTTTGTTGTACGAACAAAAAGCTGCTTTTCGCCGACATATGGGCCTTCGCCCTGAATTGATTCGAATATTTCTTTAATTGTAATTTTGCCTGTCATAAAAATTTTCTCTCAAATTATCACAATTTTCATCCGAAATAATGCGATACATCTCAATTTCTTTATCTCTCATACAAGGCGATATGTCAATAAATACTTTTACCATAAGGGGGTCACGCTTATTTGTTTGCGCATTTAAAAAACCGCTTTCCATAAGCTTAAAAACAGTATTTGTTCTTGTTTTTGGGGGAATTTTTAAAACCTTTGTCCCGCAATCGGGTACGGGAATTTTAATTTGCGCGCCCAAAACAGCCTCATACGGGTTTATGGGAACTTCAAGATAAGCAAGACCGTCAAGACTTTTAAATGCAGCATTTTTTTCAACATGGACAATTAAATATAAATCTCCGTTTTTGCCGCCGAATTTACCTTCTTCACCTTCGTTTTTAACTCTTATCTTGGCACCGTCTTTTATACCGTATGGAATTTTGACATTAATTTTCTTGTAGCTGACTTTTTCGCCTTTACCATCGCAAAAAGTACATTTTGAACCGTTTATAAACTTCGCACCAAAGCACTTTGGGCATTTTTCGCTCTGTAAAATATTAACTTTTCTGCTCGTACCTTCAACCGCTTCGCTAAAAGTTACGGTTACATTTGTGATAATATCCGCACCGTCTATTTTCTTGGGAGTTTTTGCAGCTTTTTGAGTTTCCCTAAAAAAGTCGTAAAAATATTTAGCAAAATCAGTCTGCTTTTTGTAATTTTCTTTTGATTTTGCATAAGTATAGCCTGCATTTTCAAATTTGTTTTGTTTGGTTTCTTTTGTTTTTTTGTTAAATCCAAAGGCAAAATCATACTGAGAGCGCATATTATCATCCAGCAGAGTTTTTGCTGCAAGATTAATTTGCTTAAAAATTATCTCGGCTTCAATGGTATGATTAACATCAGGATGATATTTGCGCGCTTTTTTTCTAAAGGCAGACTTTATTTCATCCTTTGTAGCCGTTGGTGGAATATCTAAAATATCATAGTAATTTTTCATTTGATTAGATTTTAATGAACATTTTAAAAAAATCCAATTACACAACTAATTAAAAAAGCGGTCGGATAAAAACCCGACCGCAAAATTATAAAAACAACAATTAGTTGCCTGCAACAAAAATATTGCCGCGAACAGAATGCACGCCGTATTTATCGGCAAATGCCCAAAGAGCTTCTTTTGCCTCTTTTGAATCGTAAACAATACCGCTGTCTAAATCGGTATTATTTGCAAAGTCTTTTAATACAAATTCTGGAACACCGTAGTATTTGTTGTCAGGTGTTGTACCATGTAGTCTTACTTCGTTTGCAACGTCTTTGATTAATTTCAAGTAAGCTTCAGCAGTACCAATATCATCCCATACAGCAGGTTTTCCGCCTTTTGCCTCTAATGGTACAGTGTAAACTTTCATTTTGTTACCTTTTTCATCAAGCAATTTGCCTTCATTTACAAGTTGAACAATTTTTGGCATAACATTTCCGCCAAGACCTGTTTCATTTGGAGTCAAATACCTTGTGCCATAAGAACTTTTTGTGCTTCCTTAGACAAGAAATACAAACCGGGGTTAGCTAAGAATTTATTTTCATCACTTGGGTCAAGCGCTGTTTGAACTTTTGAATATTCTTTCATTGCTTTATCATAATCACCGGGAGTTACAAAATCGTTTGGCATTGGTGCATCGGATGTATATTTTGGTTTTTCAAGAAATTCCTTAATTTGCAAATTACCATTTTCATCCTGTTCAATACCTAAAAGTCCAAATGATTTTGCTCTTTGAGGATTTACAGGGTAATAAGGAATTACAAGAGCTGCATCAGGCAACGTTTTTAATGCATTATAAACTCTACTTATATCAGCATTTGTAAAAATATCAGCATTTAAAATAATTGAATCTCTGTCGTTACGTATAATATCACGTTTTAAACCTTCAGAAATTGCGCCGCCATCAGTTTTATATCTTGAAACGTAGTAAACATTGCCACCTTCTTCAATTTCATGGTTTTGACTTAAATACTTAACATCATCAGTTCCATCGCCCCTTAAAATACCTGCTGAAGCTGCAAGGTTTAAAGTTGTACCGATAATACGATATCTGTCATCAGTGGGCAATTTACCGGATGGTTTATTTTCGTTCTCTCTTGTAATATTAAAGAAACGTTCACCAAATCCGCCTGCAGGAATTATGATTGTAGGGTCATTTTGCTCAACAACATCTGCATAATCACCTCTTATTGCTTGACCTTGCCAACCTG
>CALUYC010000095.1 GCA_944324895.1 Candidatus Gastranaerophilales bacterium | reverse complement strand
ATTAACGGGACTTACGAGGGATATAAGCCCAAAAATATTTATGCAAAGCTTGAATACTTTAACCCCGCAGGCTCTATTAAAGACCGTGTAGCTTACAATATGCTAAAATCAGCTTATGATAAGGGTTTAATAACTCCTGATACGGTTATAGTTGAGCCTACATCAGGCAATACAGGTGTCGGACTTGCTCTTTGTGCCTCTATTATGGGGATTGAGTTTATTGCCGTAATGCCCGAGAATATGACCGAAGAGAGAAAAAAACTCATCGCGGCTTACGGTGCAAAAGTAGTTACAACGCCTAAAAACCTTGGTATGCAAGGTTCTGTAGATAAAGCTGCGCAAATTGTTGCCCAACTTGAAAAAGAAGGTAAATCTGTTTTTCAAACAAAACAGTTTGAAAACCCTGATAATCCCGCTTCGCACATAAAAACAGCAGATGAAATTTGGCAAGATACAGATGGTGAGGTAAGATTGCTTGTAGCCGGAATCGGTACCGGCGGAACAATTTCAGGTATTGCAAAAAGACTTAAAGAGCTTAATTCTAAAATTAAAGTCTTAGGAGTTGAACCCGCCGAAAGCCCTCTTTTGACACAAGGCGTTGCCGCTGCGCACAAAATTCAAGGCATTGGCGCAAACTTTATTCCCAAAACTTTGGATAAAAGTGTGATTGATAAAATTACCGATGTTAAAGGTGATGATGCAATAAAAATTACTAAAGATGCAGCAAAAAAGGACGGCCTTTTAATTGGAGTATCTTCAGGCGCGGTTTTAAAAGCGGCATTGGAGCTTGATAAGAAAATATTTTTTGAAGGCAGAGATGAAATGATAGTCTGCATTTTCCCTGATAATGGCGAAAGGTATTTGTCAGGAGGCATTTTTTAATGAAAGAAAAAAAACGTGGATTATCAATAGTTCGCGGTATTAAAACAATTTGCAGCGATATTAAAACAATATACGACAAAGACCCTGCGGCAAGGAATTTGGCAGAGATTATTTTGCTCTACCCCGGTTTCCATGCACTTTTGGCATATCGAGTTGCGCATAAGCTTACAAAATGGCACATTCCATTTGTTCCAAGACTTATTTCTCAGTTGGCGCGCTTTTTTACGGGAATTGAAATCCACCCGAAGGCAAAAATAGGAAAAAATTTTTTCATTGACCACGGTATGGGTGTTGTCATAGGCGAAACAACGATTATTGGTGATGATGTGCTTATATACCAAGGTGTTACTTTAGGCGGTACCGGTAAAGACAGCGGTAAAAGACACCCGACAGTCGGCAACAGTGTTACAATAGGCGCCGGCGCAAAGGTTTTGGGAAACATTACTATTGGAGATTACACCAATATTGGTGCAGGTTCTGTTGTGGTGGAGGATGTTCCCGAACACTCCACAGTTGTGGGCATTCCCGGAAGAATAGTGAAACAAAGAGTGTTTATTCAAGGACAACTTTTGCACAACAGAATTCCCGACCCGATTAAGTGTGAGCTAAATCGACTTAAATACGAACTTCAAGAACTTCGCGAAAAAATTGATTAGTCAAGCAACTGCAATGCATTTTGCAAAAGTTGTTTATAGCTTGAAATAAGCTTGTTTGATAGCTCCATTTGCATTTTTGCTTCTTGATAATATGTTGCGTTTGCTTTGAAATCTATGTTTGACAATTCAATCATACCGCTTGTTATTTCAGCTTTTCCGATGACAGGTCTGCCTGATTCGGCCGTTTCGACGAAATAACCGTCTTTATACTGATAAAGTTCCTGTGGATTATGGAAATTCATAACGGCAATTTTATACAGTGGCGTTGCTTCTTTGCCGCCATTTGTTTTACCGTATAAAATACCGTCATTTTTTATTTCGTATTCATCATATTTTCCTAAAAATTTTCCGTTATCAGGATCAATCCAAAGTTTAATTTCAGTTGTGGGCACACTTAAAGCTCCGCCGTTTGCGGTTGTTTCGTCAAATTCGGCACTGGTCAGCGATTTTGTACCTGCCATAATCTCGCCATGGTCGTTTAATATGTAACCTTGAACTTTTGAACCGTCGGAAGCTTTATACACGCCTTCACCGTCAAATTTAAATTCACCTAATCTGGTGTAGGCAATTCTACCTTCGTCATTTCTTACAACAAAGTAACCGTTGCCTTCCAAAAAGACGTTTTCGGTTGATGTACCAGGGATTGCTTTACCTTGTCCCGTATTTTTTAAGTAACCGTCAAGCTGAACGGCATCCAAAAAGGTTTTAAACGTAACCTGATTTTCCCTGTAGCCGGGTGTGTACATGTTAACCATGTTTTCTGATACCGCATCCATCCAGTGCCTTGTTGCAGCCTGAATATTTATGGCGTTAACATATGCATCTTTCATTGGTTATTCTCCTTTTTGTTTTTTTGGTTTTGGTCTTTATATTGCTTGTAGCTTATGTTTGAATATGAAATATTTTGTTCGTCGAATCTTTGTCTTAGGTAAGGGATGTTATTTTTTAAATATTCTTCTACGGCTTTGTCTCCGGGGATAAAATGAGCATTTATTTTCCCTTTGTCGTCAAGTTTCAAAATGACTGTTACGTTGTTATCAAAGTCCATTCTTATCGGTTTTTTAGAATCGTATGATGTTTGCAACATCGATAAAAGAGTTTTTGAAACCTGCATTTGCTGGTCATTTTTTGTTGAAATTTGCAAGCCGTCTTCTTGTGCCTGATAACTTATTAGCCCGTTTTGATTTAACATATTTAAGAAAAACATAGCGTCTTCTTGTCCGATTTTTACACTTTCAATGTTATATTGAGAGGCAAAATCAAGGTCTAAAAAAAGCTTGTTTATTTCGTCGTCTTTATTTAGGACTTTATCTTTTGTAAAATTGGACATAATTTTTTCAAATTCGCTTTTAAATACGCCTACAGCAGACTTTTTACTGTAAGCATCGGTTGAAACAGTGCCCTGAGGTGTTGTTTCAAAATTTTGTTCAGCTAAGTTTGTGTTTTCTATAATCATTTTGCTCCCTAAGCTCTTCAAGCATTTCTTCTTCTTGTTTTTCTCGTGTTTTTGCAAAATGCTTTTGTGCGCCTATTTCGTTCAGTTGTTTTAATTCAAGTGCCTTTTGTTCTTGCAGATATTCTTCATGCTTGTTTTCTTTGTGTTTTTCAAGGACATTTACTTCCTTTTCCCTTTCGCGAAGTTTTTCTTTTTCTTCTTCGAGTTTTTTTATTGCCTCTTGCTTTTCAAGTTCCAGTTTTTCGCCGATTTCATAGAGATGTTTTAAAAATTTATCAAATCCGTCATACATCATAGGGTCTGATTTTCTCATATTAACCCTTGTGTCTTGGATGTCTTTGTTATTTTTAATGATGAGCAGTTCAATTCTGTCCAGTTCGTTTTGCGCTTTTAATACTTCCTGTAACTGCTCTTCTTTTTTTCTTATTCTGATTTCAAGGAACTTTTGGAGTCTGTAGCGAAAAGGCATTTTGTTACTCGATTATAGTTTTACTGTCATTTTATCGGCAGTTTTCAGAATAAATTTAATGAATTTTGGTACAATGTCAAAAAAAATTCATACTAATATATGATTTTCACTTAAAAAAAATGAATGATAATTTAATTACTATGACAAGGGGTATAATAAGGTTTTTATTTTTAGCATTTTTCATGTGCGCTTTTTCGCTTAATGCTTTTGCTTATGAGCGAATAGGCATAGTGTCTGACGCTATTTTAACCCAAATTAACCCATATAATGCTTACTTTAAAACTCCGGAATTTTTTCTTCAGGATGTTCGCTCAAATCTTGTAAAATCAGGTGTTAGCGTGGTAAGTGTCGATACAACGCAACGACTTTTGACAAATATGGGCGTTAACCAGTACGACATTGAAACACTTGGCTCTTTGCAACAGGGCTATGACCTTGATTATGCATTATTAAAGAAAATCTGCCGCGCTATAGGTGTTAAAAAACTTGTTGTAATGACAAGCTCTATTGATATTCAAAGGGATTTTTTGAAAAATACCCTTTGGAATGTTGCAAATATTCAAGGCATGGATGTTGTTAACCCAACACATAGGGTAAGTGTTTATGCTGCTTTTGTCGATGTTGAGCATGAAATTGTTTTATGGGAGCAAATTTACGCTAAAAATATCAGAAATAATAAGTTTAAAAACCTTGATACCACTATTTCAAGCAACTACGAAGGTATGTTGAGATTAAAAGAGTATTCAAAATACATAAGCCCCGAAATTTCAAAACAGGTGAGAATGAGGCTAATAGACCCGTCTTATACAACTCCGCCTGTTGAAATAAATAGAGGCAACGTAGCAAAATACTTTAAAGATATGAAAAATGTCGGCTCAAGAAAACGCCTGACTGATATTGATGCACAAAGGTGGGATACTGAAAAGTTAAAAGAAGATACTAAGGAAAATATCCAAACAAAGAAAAATAAATTTGTAAATTGGGTAAAAAGCCTAAAGCGGAGCAATACATATGAAAACCTCTAAATCCGGATTTGAAATGATACTTATACTTATGGCAGGTCTCTTGGCACTTTTTGTACCTGTTGTCCTAAAGACAAAAACCCTCAGTTATATTATTGCACCGCATGCATTTTTAATTGTTATAGGTGGTACTTTTTGCGCACTTTGTATAAGTTTTTCTCTAAAAGAATTGATGAGCGCATTTTGTTCTTTAAAATCGTTGTTTATTGTTCAACAAAAAGATATGACGCTGCTTGCAGATGACATTTTAGAGCTTGCAAAAATTGCAAGAGCAAAAGGGCTTTTGGCAATAAATGAAGTTATAGACTACATTCAAAATCCTTTTTTGCAAAAAGCTGTAAGAAATTTAGTAGAAGAAACGGATGTTAAAACTTTAGAAGAAAATTTGCGCTTAATGTGTTTTTATGAGAATAAAGATGATTTCAAAAATGTTGAAATCTTTGAAGAAATGGGCGGCTATGCGCCTACATTTGGGATGATTGGGGCTGTTATCGGACTTATTCAAATTTCAGCTGTAAGTTCTGACCCCAAGGCTCTTTTAGGAGGTATTGCAACAGCTTTCATAGCAACTGTTTATGGGGTGGGTAGTGCAAATTTGATTTTCTTGCCCATTGCAAAGAAATTAAAGAACATTTTGGATGAAAAACTCTTAGAGCAAGAGATAATAATATCAAGTATTTTGGATATTGCAAATATGCAAAGCTCAATAGTAATAAGTGAAAAGTTGAATAAAATATTGTATAACAACAAAACAATCAGTGAGGGCAAGGTTATTCCCTTTGCGGCATAAAAATGAATAACTTATACGAAAAATATAAAAATTTGTATAAAAAAACGCATGACAAAGATAAGAAAAATCATCTTAATCGTTGGGTTGTATCTTATGCTGATTTTGTAACGGTTTTACTTGCGATATTTATGGTTTTGTGGATTGGTTCTAATTTTGAAATTTCCGATAAAGTTTTAGCTAAAGCTCAAAAAAAAGAACAAATTCAAGAACAAAAACAAAGTCCAAGCGGCCCTAATCATTTAATAGACGGGGTAAAAAATCCATCTGATTCTAAAGAAATTAAAGTTATAGAGTTTGAAAAAGCTTTAAATGACTTAAATATTGCTTTAAAAGACAGAAAAGATATGCAAATAATTCCTCAAGATGCAAAAATTACAATCCGTTTAGGCGAAGGAGTGCTTTTTGATGAAGGTTCTGCTATAATAAAAGCTGACTCTAAAAAAGCACTTGATATTCTAATAGCTGAGTTAAAGAAAAATAACAAACAAATACGGGTTGAAGGGCATAGCGATAATTTACCCGTAAAAGGCGGCAAATATGCTTCTAACTGGGAACTATCAAGTGCAAGAGCAGTGAACATTCTAAGCTATATGATATCTTGCGGTATAGATAAAAACCGTCTGAGTGCGGCCGGATATGCTGATAATATCCCTCTTGCATCGAATTCAACGCAAGAAGGCAGAGCCAAGAACAGGCGGGTTGATATAGTAATTATTAATTAACGGAGTAAGAATATGTCAAAACCACTACAGACAAAAGATGCAAAACCAAAGGAAGAATCAAATGCAAAAAAACCTTTGGGCAATGTTAATACAAATGTCATGATTGTAGCAAATACTGTTGTTACAATAGTTATTTTGGGTATTTTTATGATTATTATGTATTCGCTTTTTGATTCTATGATTACAAATAAATTATCAGCTTTTCACAATCCTGAAGAACAAATTGAAGAAGTTGAACAAGTTCAGGATGAGCGCGGTATATTGCTTGATTTAGGTGATTTTATATTGAATCTTGCAGATATTAACCCAAGAAGATATTTAAAAGTTAACGTTGCTATGGAGTTGTCCAAAACTCCTGAAGAAATAGAAATGTTAAATGCTCCGCAAGAAAAATCAGGCGGTCATGGTGCTGCTCCTGCAAATCCTATGGAGTCAATAGCTGCTGAAATGGAACAATATAAACCTGCGGTTAGAGATGCAATAATTTCTGTTATGTCGAATAAAACATCAGATGAATTATCAACTGCAACGGGTAAAGAGCTTGCAAAAGAAGAAATTAAAGAAATGGTAAATACTGTATTTAACGGTCAAAGAGAAGTCCTAAGAGTAAGTTTTGGACAATTTATTATTCAATAGGTTTTTATGGAAGAAGAAAACAAAAATGAAGAAATAATCGAGCAGTCAATTCAGGATACAGAACCTGTTATAGAAGAAATTGTAACTGAAGAAGTTGCTATAGAAGAAAACCAAACCATAGCGCAAGTTGATGAGCAAATTTTGCAAGCTGAGCAAATTCAAGAGCAAAATACTGACATTGGTTTTGAACCTGTTATTGCGCCCAAAAAGCCACAGGAGCAAAAGCCTGTAGATTATGATATGGTAAGTGTTTCGCCTGTTGAATTTGTTTCTTTTGACAATGATGAATCACATTTAAGTGACGATGCTAAGGCGAATCTTGACATTATGCAAGATGTTAAAATGCACATAACTGTTGAACTGGGTAGAGCAAAAAGTTCTGTTAAAAAAATTCTCGATTTGACAAAAGGTTCTATCGTCGAGCTAAACAAAGTTGCAGGGGAACAAGTCGAACTCTATGCTAACGGAAAATTTATAGCATATGGAGAAGTAATTGTAATAGAGGACAAATTTGGGCTTCGTGTTACAAATGTTTCGCATCAGAATATTCACAATTTATAATAAAAATGCCGCTTTTTAAGGCGGCATTTATTTTTTAGGGTTGTTGTTTTATGAAAAATATCTTTTCAATAAACCATCAAAGCCTCTGCCATGGCGAGCTTCGTCTTTTGCCATTTCATGAACAGTATCGTGAATTGCATCATAGCCAAGTTCTTTTGCTCTTTTTGCAATGTCCAGTTTACCTTGGCATGCGCCATGTTCAGCGTCAGCTCTCATTTCAAGATTCTTTTTAGTTGAAGATGTTACAACTTCACCCAAAAGTTCCGCAAATTTAGCAGCGTGTTCAGCTTCTTCGTAAGCATATCTTTTAAATGCTTCTGCAACTTCAGGGTAGCCTTCACGTTCAGCTTGACGACTCATGGCAAGGTACATACCGACTTCTGTACATTCGCCTGCAAAGTTTGCTTTTAAACCTTCAACCACCATAGGATCAAGACCTTCTGTTGTTGCAATAGTGTGTTCGCAAGCGTAAACTTTACCCTTTGAATCATCTACAACATTAAATGTTGTTGCGCCGCAAAGAGGGCATTTTTCGGGTTGTTTATCCGCTTCTGTTGACCAGCCGCATACCGTACATACAAATTTTGTCATCTTTTTCTACCTTTATTCTTTTTTACATTCAAGGCAAATGCCGTGAAAAACTATATCATGACTGTTTATTGTAAAACCTGTTTTATTTTGAGTTTTTTGAATTATATCAGGGGCAATTTCTTTTGGAATATCATAAATTTTTCCGCATTTTTGACAAATAAAATGGTAATGTTCAAAGGTATTGTGGTCAAAATGCGCTTTGTCTTCAAGTCCCTCTATTTTTTTGATATGTCCGCATGATGCCATTTTGTTTAAATTTCTGTACACTGTAGCAAGAGATATATTGCTGTTTGCTTCTTTTAAAATTTCATAAATATACTCTGCACTCGGGTGTACAACGTTATCCGCCAAAGTTTTATAAATTATTTCTCTTTGTTTAGAATAGTTCATATAACCTGATTTTAGACAAAACTGATAACAATTATCAGTTTATAATATTTTTATAATTTTGTCAACCGTTTATACGTTGATAAATGTTGCTAAAATATGGTATATTATATATGTAGTAGCATATATGAGGTGTATATTGTTAGATGATATTAAGCATTACATCGAGCATTCTATCGATGTAAAAACTGCCATTTTAAACAATGAAAGGTTATTAACAAAAATTTATCAGGCAAGTCAGCTTGTAATTTCATCTATAAGGCGAAAAGGAAAAATACTGATTGCGGGAAACGGTGGTTCGGCTGCGGATTCTATGCATATGGCAACAGAATTTGCTGCAAAATTTTACAGTGCGCGCTCACCGTTGTCTGCTATTGCACTGAGTGCAGATTCTTGTGTTATGAGTGCTATTTCAAACGATTTTAATTTTGAATATGTGTATTCTCGTCAAATTGAGGCTTTAGGGCGAGAAAATGATGTATTTATAGCAATTTCCACAAGTGGTGCTTCAAAAAATATTTTAAATGCAATAGATGCCGCTAAAAGAAAAAATATGAAAGTCATTTTTATAACAAGCGAAATGCTTGGGGCAACGTATCTTCAAAGGGCAGATATTGCAATATGTGTGCCTTCAAACGATACACCGTTAATCCAAGAGGCGCATTTGATGATAGAACACCTTATTTGTCTTGAAACCGAAAGAGAATTTTTATATTAAAAAAAGCCCGCAAAAGCGGGCTTTAAAATTTATTTTGCCATTGCAGCTTTTACTTCTTTTTTGTATTTTTCAACGTTTGGTTGAAGCACTTCTGCCATAGCTTCACCTTGAGGTGTGATGTTGTTTTCCATACGTCTTAAGATGTTGCCTGTGTATAGTGTTTCAAAGTGTTTAAGCTCAATGAATCTGCCTAAAGTTTTGTATGACAAGTCAGCTAAAACAATTTGTGATACAGGGTGCTGAGCACTGTATGCGTTTACAACACCTTCAATTACGGCGTTGAACACTTTATCATCAGATTTCACATAAACGAAAGTAAAGAAAGAATCTTTATTGTTTTCGTCCAAATCAGCCTCTGCATTGTAGTGTAAATACCCTGGGCCCACGTTTGTATCTGTTGAAATTCTTGCTTTTAGAGATTCATTTTTAAGTTGTTTTTCCCACAAAGTTGTTGCCATAAACGCATCGCCAAAGTATTCCACAAAGTGTTTAATTTTACCGTTTTGTCTTGCTTCAACGTTAAAAATTGCAAGTTTTAGAGCGTCGTTTTCTTCAACATTTTTGTTTAAAAATTCTTTTTGAGCATCCAATGACGCATTTAACATATCGATTACGTTTTGTTTTTCAACGCCTAAAAATGCAAGTGTGAAAATTGTTGCATCATCAAAAATTGAAAATCTTCCGCCGACATCATCATGAACATATCCGCCTGCGGTTAATTCGCCCTTATCTACAAGACGTCTTAGAGCGCTTTTTTCGCTTGATGCGTCTGTCATTGCAATAAATCTGTCAGAAACATCTTCTTTGCCCAAATAATTTTGCATTAATTTTCTTGCGCTTTCGTAAGCAACTGTTGTTT
>CALUYC010000094.1 GCA_944324895.1 Candidatus Gastranaerophilales bacterium | reverse complement strand
GGCGACAGAGACGCTACCAAGCGTCCCAAAATGGGCAAAATTGCCCAATCCCTAAGTGACAAGGTCATTGTCACATCGGATAATCCTCGCTCGGAAGATCCTCAGCAAATTATTACCGATATTCTGTCAGGATTAAAACTTATTAATCCAAAGACTGTTTTTGTAGAGCCTGACAGAGCGGAAGCAATTAAAATGCTTAAAACAATAGCTACGGATAAAGACGTTGTTATTGTTGCAGGCAAAGGTCATGAAGATTATCAAATTCTAAAAGATAAAACAATCCACTTTGATGATCGAGAAGAAGTCGCTAAAGTATTTTGTTAATCTGCTCTAAATTGTAAAGAGTATTTTCAAACTTTTATTCTTGTATTAGAATAAAGATTGATTGGAGGCAGATTGAGCGAAAAATTAATAATTAGCGGTTCACGCCCCCTTGAGGGTGAAGTAAGTATCAGCGGCGCAAAGAACGCTGTACTAAAGCTTATGGCTGCTGCGTTGCTTGCTCAAGATGTTTCAAAAATACACAATGTCCCTGAGCTAACAGATGTTGAAATCATGCTTGATGTTCTTGAGTGCTTGGGTGCAAAATGTACTTATGATAAAGATAACAAATCTGTCGAAATTGACGCTAGAAATCTAACAAGTATTGTTGCATCTGATAAATTTGTTAGTAAAATGCGCGCCTCTTTTGTTGTTTTGGGCTCTCTTGTGGGGCGCATGAAAGAAGCTAGAGTTGCGCTCCCCGGTGGCTGCAAAATTGGTGAAAGGCGTGTTAACTTCCATATCAAAGGTTTAGAAGCTCTTGGTGCAAAATGCAAAATTGAGCAAGGTTATGTGCATGCTAAGGCAACAGAGCTTACAGGCGCAGATATTTGTCTTGATATACCATCTGTAGGAGCTACTGAAAACATCATGCTTGCAGCGGTTTTGGCAAATGGTACAACTAGAATTCAAAATGCAGCACAGGAACCTGAAATTGTTGATTTGGCAAACTTTTTAAAGGCCATGGGTGCTCAAATTGATGGTGCGGGCACAAATGAAATTACAATATCGGGCGTTAAATTGTCCGACTTACATGGTGTTGAATATACTACAATCTCTGACAGAATCGAGGCAGGTACATATATGAGTGCAATTATTGCTTCTCGTGGTCATGGGATTATAAAAAATGTTTTTCCAAATCGTTTAACAATTTTTACTGGAAAATTACTTGAAATGGGCGCTAAAATAAAACTTTTAGAACCTAATGTTATGGAGGTATCTTCTAATTCGCGTCTTTTGCCAATGAATTTTATTACTCAACCATACCCTGGTTTTCCAACTGATTTACAAGCTCTTGCTATGGCTTTGTTGTCAACATCTAATGGCATTAGCGTTGTAACCGAGAGTCTTTATGAAAATAGATTTATGCATATAGCTGAACTTTGGAAGATGGGTGCAAATATTAAACAGAGTAAAAATCATGCTATTATCAAAGGTGTAGATTATTTGGTCGGCACTTCAGTCACTGCTCCTGACTTGCGTGCAGGGGCTGCGCTTGTTGTTGCAGCGATTATGGCACGTGGCGAAAGTGAAATCCATGGGCTTCATCATATTGATCGCGGTTACGAAAAATTCACAGACAAACTAAAAGGTTTAGGAGTTTGTGTTTCAAGAGTTGAAGATGATTCTGATTTAATTAAAAATGTCGGAGGGTTAAATGACGCATAAATACAAACGTTGGTACGATTATGACCCTTTATTGGTTGAAGTTATAAACCTTTTAAAGAATTATCAAGACGAGTTACATTCTCAGGCTTTAGTTTTCCTTCAAAAAGTTGAAGAACAGGTCTCTAAAGAAGCGCTTGACAGATTTTATGAAATGGTAAAACCGTTTAACGGAAATCGTTGGTATGATAAAGATCCCGTTATTTCAAAAACAGTAGAACTTTTACGTGTTGTTCCTCAGCAAATACAAAAACAAGCTGCTGACAGTTTTATTGAAGCATTGCGTGCAAATGGTGTTATTGTTGAAATTACCGAGAAGGAAAATTAAAAAATTTCTTTATTTTATAAGATAATTTTTCCTCTTTTAATCTTTGTATTATCGTCTTTTCCAGGTTTAGTTCAAGCCCTTCAAACTGTTTTTCAAATGTTGTATTAAGCAGTTTTCTAAGTGAATTAATTTTTATTGCTCTTTGAGTAAGTTCGCATGACAATGCTAGCGACGCTTCTATATTATGTTTTGTATTTTCGGTTACTTCTTTGTCGCAGTAAGCACTTAAAAGTTTGTATTGTTGAAATTTTTTTGCTCTTTGTATATTTTTTTGTTTTATTTTATCAAACAAAGATTTTATAATTCTGTACTTTTCCATACAAAACGGACAGTTGCGAAGGTGTAGAGCAACTCTGTTTCTTTTTTGTTCGGTTAATTTGTCATCTATGTAGGGCAAAATTAGTCTTGAAATATCTTCGCAGGTCAAATTTCCCTTTAACATGTTTTCTCCTTTAGCTTATATAAGGTCTCAAGTACTCTTGTAATTTAAGTCTAGCGCGCGCAATTCTTGATTTAACAGTGCCTATGTTTGAATTTGTTGCCTGGGCAATTTCTTCATAACTTAATCCTTGCAGTTCGCGCATAATTATTGCCGCTTTAAAGGGGTCAGGAAGTTTATATATAGAGTTTTTAATTGCATGTTCCAGCTCCTTATCAAGCACTTTTTGATATGGATTTGACGCGAAGTCGGGTATTTCAAAGTTGACTTTATTTTCTTCCTGATTGTCTAAGCAAACTTTTTTGACACTTTTTTGCTTTTTTCTCAGCGTATCGTAGAATTGATTAATTATTATTTGGTTCAACCATGACTTAAATGTTCGCGGATTTTTTAATTTTTTAATATTTTTAGCTACTTTAAAGAGTATTTCTTGAGTTAAATCCATTATCTCATCAGGTTTGGCATTCAAATAGTAAAGCGTTGCAAACACTGTTTTTTGCTGACGTTTAATAACTTCTTCAAGCGCAACCAGGTCGCCCTTTTGAGCAAGTTCTATCAATTCATCAAGGTTTGATTTTTTGTTATCGTATTTCATATACAAAAAATTAAATCCAACTCCCTTAATAAACTATATTCTTTGTTATATAATCACATAGGCAGTATTTTTTTAGGTGGCATATTGAACAGAATAATTGATGCTAATTTAAATAGGACAACCGAGGCGCTAAGAGTGCTTGAAGAAATTGCACGTTTTAATTTTAACGATGAATTAATTTCTCTTGAATTAAAAAATATGCGTCATGAAATTTGCACATTCTTTGATGACAAGTATGACGAGTTGCTTTTTTCAAGAGATACCCAAAATGATGTTGGCACTGACCAAGTAAATATAACAAAAAAATCTAGGCAAAATACAACAATAACAACAATATTTCGCTCTAACTTTAAACGACTTGAGCAAGCCCTAAGAGTCCTTGAGGAATATGCCTCATTAGACAGTAAATTTCGCTATAATGCATATATTATTGAAAAAAAGATGAATGAGAGACTTAGGATGAATATCAAAAAGTATTTACTTAAAGACAAAAATTTATACCTTGTTACTAATTCCGATAATTTTAATTCTGACGATGAGTTTCTTGATGCTGTTGCACTAGCGGTAAAAAGCGGAGTTGATATTGTACAACTTAGGGAAAAAAATAAACCTGCTTCAAAAATTATTGAATATGGTCGTGTAATTAGACAGCTTACAAGTGAGTATGGTGCATTATTTATTGTTAACGACAGGGTTGATTTGGCACAAATTTTAATTGCTGATGGTGTTCATTTGGGTCAGGATGATATTGATATCCACTCCGCAAGAAAAATTTTAGGTGAGAACATGATTATTGGTATATCCACTCACAAGCCACAGGATGCACTAGAAGCTATGAAAAACGGTGCCGACTATATTGGAGTTGGTCCAATATATAAAACGCCGACAAAACCAAATAGAGAGGCTGCAGGTCTTGAATATTTAAAATGGGCAGTTCAAAATGTTGACATTCCCTTTTATGCTATCGGCTCAGTTGATTTAAACACAATAGATGAAGTCATATCTTTTGGTGCAAAGCGCGTTGCACTTGTTAGGGCAATTATGAATTCGCAAGACATACCAGGCAGTGTAAAAATCTTTAAAGACAAGCTCATTAAGAATTTATAAAGTTGTATAAAAACATATTTTTTTATGATTTAATATACTGGTTATAGTTTGTCATCTAATTGATTATGAAAATATTACCGATTAACAAAGCTATAAACTCTCGTGAAAAAAATCACAAAATGAATTTTGGTGCAAATCCTTTTTTGGATGCTGCAACAAAAGGCTTGCAAATGTGCGACAAATATCCCATGATTGGTGTCGCAGTTACGGATTCTATTGCTACAGATGTACCGAGAACTATTTTTGACTTGGTGAAAACTGGTGTTCCTGCTGCCATGGAGACAATGCGCAGAGAATTTTCAGGACTGTTTGTAAATTGCCTGATGCCTTCCTTTGTCGTGCTTGGCGTTGCTAAATTGCTTAATAAGCCTATTTTGGGTAAGAATTTCAAAAATTTGGACTTGTCATCGTCATGGGCAAATGGTGAAAGTATTGAGAAATTTGTTTCTACTTTTAAGAAATCCATTTCAAATACATCTGACGAAACAACCCCAAAAGAAATTTCTAAATTTTTCGAAAACCTGCTTACAGGTTTACATGGGCGCGATGGTGATAAATGGATTGAATTTTCATCTACTCTTGGAAATGAAAAGCTTAAAAATGTGGTCAACATTTTAACTGATGCTGTTTTTAATGATTCTGCCGATAAAAAAGTTGTGAAAGACATGATTTCTCAAGCATCATCTATTATTACAGACTCCACCCATGCCGGAGAAATTTTAACTTATGACAGACATAGTGCTAAACAATTTGGTTCAAACATTTCAGAACTATTAAGAGATGGTGTCGATATTGCAAAGAAATTCAGAAACAAAGCTGTAAGGCTTAATTTGGATGATTTTCAAAAGCAAGCAACTAAACTAATAAATGTAAAAAGTTTAGTTGGACTTGGTATTATAATTCCTCTTGCAATGTCTGTGCAGTCAATAAATAGAGCTATTACACGTTTTAAATATAAACAAAAGGGTGCACCTATTTATAAAGATTTTGAAAAAGGCAATACTTATAAGGAAATGAGTACTGCTGAAAAAGCGCAATTTTTCTCTCAGAAATTGCTTTCTGCAGGGTCTATGCTTTCTTTAGCATTGCTATCTATGATGAAGCGCCCCTCTTTATCTATGTTTCAGTTTAAGGGCATGTTTCCAACGGTTGACCAGTGCAGGTGGATAGCAACGGCTACTTTTGTAAGCAGAATGATTGCATCTGAAGATCCTAATGAACTCAGGGAAAGTACTGTTCGAGATATGGCTTCATTTGCAGGTTTGTATTTCCTTGGTGATTATGCAGGAAAAGCCGCAGGCAGTATCATTGAAAAAATCAAACCTGATGTTAAACTCTTAAATAGAGTCGGAAAATCAACTCCTGACAGTTCTATTATCCATCGCGCAGGCGATTGGATTAAAAACACCACATTAAAATCTTTTGATGAAGTTTTACCAAAACATAAGAATTTACGCTCTGTTTGCGAACTTGCAAGTTTAGGTTTTTCTATTATTTCACTTGGAATATTGTTGCCTGCCTACAATAGGCGCGTAACTGAGAAAAAAGTTGCACAAGCAAAAGAGAAAGAACGCCTTGCAAAAGAGCTTACAGAAAGCCGAAACAGAAGATTTACACTTGAATTAAGGCGTGACAAATCATTATCTGACGGCGGCGTTTATCATATTGTTGCGCAAAATTGTTTTAAATAAAAAATACTGCCTTTTTAGGGGCAGTATTTTTAGTCGATGTATTCCTTAAATAACACCTTGTGCCATCATTGCATTTGCAACTTTTTTTGAAACCTGCGATATTAGCACCGGCAACGTAATTTGTGCCTAGTCCGTATTCATCGGCAGTTTCTTTGCAAGCTTTAAAGATGTTGGTCATAATAGCATCAAGTTTTTTATCAACTTCTTCAAAGCTCCAAGCAAGTCTCATGCTGTTTTGGCTCATCTCAAGAGCAGAGGTTGCAACACCGCCGGCGTTTGCAGCTTTAGCAGGAGCAAGAAGAACATTGTTTTTCAAGAAGTAGTTAATCGCTTCAATATCTGTTGGCATATTAGCGCCTTCGCCAACCGCGATTACTCCGTTTTTAACCATAAGTTCAGCTGTTTTTAGGTTAATATCGTTTTGAGTTGCGCAAGGTAATACAACATCTGCCTTAATTGTATAAACAGCCGGTGTTTCACCATCTTTGTTTTCCATGTATTTAGCATTTGGGTGTTTTTTCAAGTATTCTTTAATTCTTAGACGCTCAACTTCTTTTAGTCGTTTTACTTCATCTAAATCAATACCGTTTTCGTCCCAAACACAACCGTTCGAATCGCTCATTGCAACAACTTTTGCACCCATTTCGGTTGCTTTTTGAGCAGCATAGATTGCAACGTTGCCTGAGCCCGATATTGTTGTTACTTTGCCCTTCATATCGATATTGTTAGCTTTTAGCA
>CALUYC010000093.1 GCA_944324895.1 Candidatus Gastranaerophilales bacterium | reverse complement strand
TTTTTAAAAAAGTTCTACCACCATGACAATAATTTGTACTAAACTATAATTTGTAATTTAAGGAAAGTAGGGTGTAAGTCCCTCACTGGTCCGCAGCCGTTACAGTCGGAATGCTTATTTTACATATGTATTACGAGACTAATAGGAGTTTATTTCATGCAAAATGCATTTAACAACGATGAGAAAGTTGTCTCATTGAGTTCGATTGCACTTTCAGATGCAGCAAAGCTTACAAGAGATGCAAATTTAGAATTTAAAAGCCAGATTATTGATGTCTCTAAACATATTTTAGAGGCGATTAAAATTGTCAAGAAAGATGGTACTCAAGAAAAATATGATGTTCAAAAAGTGGTGAATGCTATAAAAAAATCTGCTGCAAGAATACTTGTTGATTTTACTGACGAGCAGATTGAAAGTGTATGCGATTATGTAAACAAGCGTGTTTTAAGTTTTAACAAAGGTGAGGTTAATATACTTGAAATACACAATATTGTTGAAAGTGCACTGGAAGAAATTAATCCTAAGGTTGCACAGAGTTACAGGAATTACAGAAACTACAAAACCGATTTTGTACATATGCTTGATAAAGTTTTTCAAGAAAGTCAGAAAATTATGTACATTGGTGACAAAGAGAATTCGAATGCTGATTCTGCACTTGTATCTACAAAAAGATCTTTAATTTTTAATCAACTGAATAAAGAATTGTATAAAAAATTCTTTTTAACCGTTGATGACTTGCAAGCAATACGTGACGGGTATATTTACATTCATGATATGTCTGCACGCCGAGATACCATGAATTGCTGCTTGTTCGATGTGGCAAATGTCTTAAAAGGCGGGTTTGAAATGGGTAATCTTTGGTACAATGAACCCAAAACACTGGATGTTGCTTTTGATGTTATCGGCGATATTGTAATGGCAGCTGCAAGTCAACAGTATGGAGGTTTTACCGTACCTGAAGTAGATAAAATTTTGGCCCCGTATGCAAAGAAGACTTATGATTTAAATTATGACAGGTATGTTTGTTTAGGCTTGTCTTTTGAAAAAGCCGAAGCAGAAGCAATTAAAGATGTCGAACACGATTTTGAACAAGGTTTTCAAGGCTGGGAATACAAATTTAACTCTGTAGCTTCTTCTCGCGGCGACTATCCTTTTATTACAATGACTTTTGGACTTGGAGTTGAAAAATTTGAAAAACTTGCCTCATTAATCATGTTGCGTACAAGACAAAAAGGGCAAGGCAAAAAATCATGTAAAAAACCTGTATTGTTCCCGAAACTTGTATTTTTATATGATGAAAATTTGCACTCAAGCGGTTGTGAATTACATGACATCTACAAGGCCGGTGTCGAGTGTTCTAAAAAGGCAATGTATCCTGATTGGCTTTCTTTAACAGGAGATGGCTACGTTGCATCCATGTACAAAAAATACAAAAGAGTAATTTCTCCTATGGGATGCAGGGCATTTTTGTCTCCTTGGTTTGAAAAAGGTGGTATGAACCCGCTTGATGACACCGACAAACCTGTTTTTGTCGGCAGATTCAATGTAGGTGCAATTAGTTTGCATTTGCCAATGATACTTGCGAAAGCACGCAAAGAGAGCAAGGATTTCTATGAAGTTCTTGACTATTATATGGAGCTAATTCGAAAAATACATATTCGCACATATGAATACCTTGGCGAAATGCGCGCATCTATTAACCCTTTGGCTTTTTGTGAAGGTGGATTTTACGGTGGAAATTTAAAGCCTTCCGATAAAATTAAGCCTCTTTTAAAAGCTGCAACTGCTTCATTTGGTATAACCGCTCTAAATGAACTTCAAGAGCTATACAACGGTAAATCTTTGGTTGAAGATGGACAATTTGCACTTGATGTTATGGAATACATAAATAAAAAAGTTCAACAATTTAAGGAAGAAGACGGACATTTGTATGCCATATATGGCACTCCGGCTGAAAATTTATGTGGTTTGCAAATAGAACAATTTAGAAAAAAATATGGTATCGTTGAAAAGGTTTCTGATAGAGGATATGTTTCAAACAGTTTTCACTGCCATGTAAGCGAAAATATTTCACCTATTGAAAAGCAAGATATCGAGAACAGATTTTGGAATTTGTTTAACGGTGGAAAAATCCAGTATGTAAGGTATCCTATTTCATATAATACTGATGCAATCGAAACACTTATTCAAAGAGCCATGAACAAAGGATTTTACGAAGGTGTCAATTTGTCTTTGGCATATTGTGATGAGTGCGGACATAAAGAGTTGTCCATGGATGTTTGTCCTAAATGCGGAAGCAAAAATCTTACTAAGATCGATCGTATGAACGGTTACTTGTCATATTCTCGTGTAAATGGTGATACACGCCTAAACGACGCGAAAATGGAAGAAATTAAAGATAGGGTGAGCATGTAATGAATTATCACAACATAACAACAGATGATATGCTTAATGGCGATGGTTTGAGAACAGTCCTTTAGGTAAACGGCTGCACTCATCATTGTGTGGGATGTCAAAACCCTATTACTTGGGACATTACAGGCGGATTAGAGTTTGATGAAAATGCAGAATGCGAGCTTTTTGAAAAACTCAATAAGCCGCA
>CALUYC010000092.1 GCA_944324895.1 Candidatus Gastranaerophilales bacterium | reverse complement strand
CTTCATCCCCTGCTTTTAGCAAATAGGAGGGAATATCAACTTTTTTACCGTTAACTAACACATGTCCATGGTTAACGATTTGTCTTGCTTGTCTTCTTGTAACAGCAAAACCTGCACGGAAAATTACGTTATCAAGCCTAGATTCAAGCATCTGCAACATAATTGTACCTGTTACGCCTGTTTTTCTGGATGCAGATTCGTAATATTTAGCAAATTGTTTTTCTGAAACAAGGTAAGTAAGACGAATTTTTTGTTTTTCTTTTAATTGCAATGCGTAATCAGATGCTTTTTTACGTACCGCACCATGCTGACCTGAAGCATTTTGTCTCATAGATGATGTCAATTTACGGTTGGACAAGTCCTTGACACCGAAATTTCTAAATAATTTATTTGTAGGTCCTGTATATCTAGCCAATTTTATAGCTCCTTTTTATTATTGTTATACTCTACGTTTCTTAGGAGGACGGCAGCCGTTGTGAGGAATTGGAGTTACGTCCTTAATTAGTGTAATTTCAAGACCAGCAGCTTGAATTGCACGGATAGCGGTTTCCCTGCCTGAGCCCGGTCCTTTTATAAATACTTCAGCTTTTCTCATTCCTTGGGCAACTGATTTCTTAGCTACCAGTTCGGCTGCACTTTGCGCTGCAAAAGGTGTACCTTTTCTGGCACCTTTAAAACCGCAAGCACCTGCTGAAGCCCAAGCAACAGCATTACCTTGAGTGTCTGTTGAAGTTACAATGGTATTGTTAAATGTTGATTGAATATGTACAACACCTTGCAATACATTCTTTCTTTCTTTCTTTTTAGTTTTTGTAGGTTTAGCCATTATATTATCTTCCTTTTATTATTTCCTTAATTTAAACAGGTGTCAGACCTTATTTTTTCTTGTTAGCGATAGGGCCTGATTTTTTACCTCTGCGAGTTCTTGCATTAGTTTTTGTTCTTTGACCTCTAACGGGGAGTTTTCTTCTGTGACGAACGCCTCTGTAAGAGTTAATTTCAGATAAACGTTTGATATTTAAAGATTCTTCCCTTTTTAAGTCACCTTCTATTGTGTAGTGAGAAATTTCTGTTCTCAGTTTTTTAATATCGTCATCGGTAAGGTCGTCTGTTCTTAAGTCTTGAGAAATACCGCAAGCTTCAAGAATTTTAGCACTTCTTGTCGGTCCGATGCCGTAGATATAGGTTAAAGCTATAACCATTCTTTTGTTACGGGGTAAATCAACCCCAGCCAATCTTGCCATTTATTTTATTCTCCTATTGATTATTTACTTAATTAACCCTGTCTTTGTTTGTGTTTCGGGTTTTCGCATACTACTGTAACGCGTCCGCGTCTTTTGATAACTTTGCATTTGTCGCAAATTGGTTTTACTGATGCTCTTACTTTCATATTATTTTCCTTTATTTATTTTAATCTGTAAGTTATTCTGCCTCTTGTTAGGTCATATGGTGTCATTTCAACTTTTACTTTATCGCCGGGAAGAATTCTTATGAAATTTTTTCTGATTTTTCCGGATATATGAGCCAAGATTTCATGACCGTTTTCCAGTTCAACTCTAAACATTGCGTTGGGCAGTGATTCTAAAATTGTTCCTTCAAATTCGATTACGTCTTTTGACATTAGTTTCCTTTATATTTTTCGACAATAAAAATCATACATGTTAAATTTTTCATTGCAAGGGGTTTTTATTAAGTTTTTTGGGTTTTTCGGCGTTTTTTGCATTTTGTTTTTTTAAAGTTATGGTATATTTAGTATTTACGATAACATACAAATATGCGTTTTTATTGGGACTTTGATATATTTTGTAACGTATTGTAAATTTTTTAATGTATTATATTTTTACTTTAATAAATATCCAATCGCATAATTTGACCAAATTAAATTTTATATATAATATTTAAATATGAAAAATTTTAGAACAAAAGTAGCAAATTTCTTTGAACTTACACGCGCATATTCGGTACTTACAAGCATTGCGCCTTGGTTTTTGACTGTTATATGGGCCCAAATATATCTACCGCCCATAAAAGATGTTTTTTTGACGTTAATAGGCATTATCTGTGTTCATTTAGGCACAAATCTCTTTGATGATTATATAGACGTCTCAAAACGCTTAAAAGAAGGCGAAACTCTTGATAGTATTAATTTCGGGACAATAAATAACAAAGCAAGATTAATTTTAAACGGTACATTTACGCTAAAAAAAGTTACAAGGATAATTGCCATTTTATATGCAATTTCTCTATTGATAGGCATTTACTATACAATCATTTGGGGTGGTTGGATACCTGTAATTATCGGTATTAGTGCAGTTTTATGCCTGCTTTACCCGTTTGCTACAAAATTTTACTCCGGCGAGTTAATTGTCGGTATAATATTTGGCCCCTTGCTAATGAGTGGAACTTACTATGCAATGTGTGGTATGCTCTCAACAAGAATTCTTATAATGTCAATATCTATAGGACTTTTAAGCGTAGCTTTATTACACACGCATGCAATAATGGATTGGGAATATGATTGCACCGTAGGTAAAAACACATTCTGTAGACTTTTTAAAACAAAATATAATGCAATAAAAGCACTGGGGGTTCTTGTTTGGCTAGCGTACATCAATGTAATATTCTTTGTTTTAACCGGTTGGTTGCATCCAAATGCCCTATATGTGCTTTTGACATTGCCTGTTGCGGTTAAGCTTTTTAAATCCATAAGGGAATATGTTGATATTAAAGATGTTAAATTTACACCACGCTGGTGGATGGGCCCTATGGAAGATTGGGAAAACGTTAAAAAAACTCATATGGAGTTTTTCATGTACAGATTTTACCTTGCACGCAACTTAGGTTTCTTATTCTGCATAATTGCAGGTGTTGCCTGTTATTTAAAATAAAAGTATAATTACTTTATGATTAAAAAGATAATATTATTTTTTGTTTTAATTTTTATCGTGTGTACGGGGGTAATAATGGCAAATTCAACATTTACACTTACAAGTGAAGCTATTAAAAATAATCAAACTCTGCCAAATGAACAAGTTTTAAACGGCTTTGGCTGCACAGGAAACAATGTTTCCCCGGATTTAAAATGGCAAGGAGCACCCGAGGAAACTAAAAGCTATGCACTTTTAGTCCATGACCCTGACGCGCCAAGACCTACAGGTTGGTGGCATTGGCTTGTAATAAATATACCCCTAACCAAAACGGAATTTAAAAAAGGCGAAAAACTTGCCCCGCCAATAATTGAAACAGTTACGGATTTTAATAACACAGGTTACGGCGGCGCTTGTCCTCCCAAAGGGCATGGTGTTCACCACTACAATTTTACAATACATGCACTGGATGTTGAAAAACTCGATGTATCAATAGATACAGACCCAAACGAAGTTGAAAAAATTGTAAAACAACACTCTATTGCAAGCTCAACAATTACGGCATTGTATCAAAGATAATTTTTTTATAATATAATATCTTTATGAAAAAGATAGAAAATATCAGAAATTTTAGCATAATAGCCCACATTGACCATGGCAAATCTACCCTTGCCGACAGGTTGCTTGAGCGTACAGGTACAATATCCGAACGTGACATGCAAAATCAGCTTTTAGATACAATGGATATCGAGCGTGAGCGCGGAATTACAATAAAGTTAAATGCCGCAAAAATGAACTACCGCGCAAGTGACGGCAAGGAATACATATTAAACCTTATTGATACACCGGGGCATGTTGACTTTTCTTATGAAGTGTCTCGCTCTCTTGCAGCCTGCGAAGGTGCTCTTTTGATTGTGGATGCAACGCAGGGGGTAGAAGCTCAAACCCTTGCAAACGTATATCTTGCAATGGAGCAAAATTTGGAAATTATACCAATTATTAATAAAATTGATTTACCTTCAGCAGATGTCGAGCGTGTAAAAAAAGAAATAGAAGATGTTTTAGGTATTGATGCTTCTATGGCAATACCGGTGAGCGCAAAAGAGGGTACGGGAATTGACGAGGTACTTGAAGCGGTTGTTGCACACATTCCTCCGCCCGATGATACATCCGACAAGCCCTTACGAGCATTGGTATTTGACAGTGCATACGACCAATATTTGGGCACACTGTGTTTTTTCAAAGTTATAGACGGCTCAATAAAGTTGGGCGACAAAATAAAATTTATGGCAACCGGCAAAGAATTCGAAGTTGTTGAACTTGGTTTCTTGAATCCGAATCGCGTACAGGTAAACGAACTAAAAACAGGCGAGGTAGGATATTTTGCGGGCTCAATTAAAGAAATAACCCGCTTTGTAGGCGATACGATAACACATGCGGAAAATCCTGCAAGCGAAGCCTTGGAAGGATATAAAGAAGCAAAACCGATGGTATTTTCAGGGCTTTACCCTGTTGATAACGACCAATATCACGATTTAAAAGAAGCTCTTGAAAAGCTTAAACTTAATGACAGCTCAATAACTTTCGAGCCTGAAACATCGTCAGCCCTTGGTTTTGGCTTCAGATGCGGCTTTTTAGGTATGCTGCATATGGAAATAGCGCAGGAAAGATTGGAACGTGAGTATGATTTATCGCTTATAACAACAGCACCGAGTGTAATTTATAAAGTGTATAAAACAGACGGCACTATGATTGAAATAGATAACCCGTCAAACTTACCTGCTGCACAATATCGAGATTACATAGAAGAACCTTATGTCAGAGTTAACATATTTACTCCAAACGATTTTGTAGGCTCACTTATGGAACTGTGTCAAGGTAAACGCGGAGATTTTATTAACATGCACTATATTGATAAAACACGCGTTAATTTGGAATATCACATTCCCCTAAGTGAAGTTATAACGGATTTTTATGACCAATTAAAATCACGCTCTAAAGGTTATGCAAGTTTAGATTACGATTTTTACGCATATAAGCGCTCTGAGCTAGTAAAAATGGATATTCTTTTAGGAGGCGAAATAGTTGATGCACTTTCGGTTATATGCCATAAAGACAGTGCTTATAATATAGGACAAAAGCTTGCAGCCAAATTAAAGGAAATTATACCTCGTCAAATGTTTGAAGTTGCAATTCAGGCAGCAATAGGCGGCAGAATTATTGCAAGAACAACAATTAAAGCATTACGCAAAAATGTGCTTGATAAGTGTTATGGCGGAGATATTACCCGCAAAAGAAAACTGCTTGAAAAACAAAAACGCGGCAAAAAACGCATGAAATCAGTCGGAAAGGTAGACATACCACAAGAAGCATTTATGGCTGTTTTAAGTCTAAATGAAGAATAAGTTATTTCTGCTTTATTTTTACAACATCCGGATTTAGTGCAAGCCACGTAAAGGTTTCAGTATCTTTTTGAGGCATTTCCAAAATAAACACACCGCCATATTTGCCTCTTTGTGCAATTAGATAACCGTCTTCACACATAATTGAAATTGCATGTTTTATTGTATTTGTACTAACGTTTAAAATATTTGCTAATTCACGCATTGAAGGGATTTTATCGCCGCTTTCATGGTTTTGAATAATGTACTTTTTAAGAGCATCTAGAGTTTTTTCCCAACTGTACAAGTAATTTTCCTGAAGCACTTCACCTTTGCTGCGACTCATAAAAAGCGACTTTTCTTCTCTTTCTTTTTGTTTTTTAATTTTTTGCGGACTATTAAGGTAAATTGTGCCATAGCGACCACGCCTGGATAGAATAATTTTTTGCTCGTTTAAAGTTTTCGTTGCTTCGTTTACAGTTCTTATGCTAACATTAAACATCTTTGCAAAAATACTGTTTGAAGGAATTTTATCACCAATTTGGCAATTATTTACAATATAGTCTTTGATTTTTTTTGCAACTGCGCTAACTAAATCCATATCCTGAAATTTTAGATTATCATTCGAAATAGGAAGATTATATATCCAGCAGCATTTGTTTCTCTTTAAAAGGCAAACACTTAATGTATTATTTGAAACAAGCTCCTCAAGTGCAATACGAATTGTATTTTCACCCAAACCAATACGTTGCACTAGCACCTTTACACTTGGCAATTTTTCGCCGATTTTCAAATTTGAATCTATAATAATTTTTTTTATAAGTGAAATTGCCTTATCTTTTTTTGAAAAAGCTTTTTCGTAAATTTTATGACTATCGTTCGGATTTTTTATAAGCGTACCAACAGACTGACGAGATTCAAAATACCCCATACTTTCTGCTTGTCTGATAGCATTTTGCAACGTGCCTGCACTTACGTTTAAATATTTTGCCAGTTTAAACTTATCAGGCAAAAAATCACCAAAATGGAGCTCGCCAGTTTTCAGACAAGTATCAATCCAATCTAAAAGCCACCTTAGTACAATTTTCTCTTTGGAAATTGTTGAATAACCAAAGTTAGGAGGCGGAAATGTTATTTGAGAAACAAGTATCTTGGCCATTTCTTATCCGTTTATTTTTCTAATTATATAACATAATAAAAAGCGTACAAGATTTTTTTTGACAATAATAATATAAAAATGTATTCTTAAATAACAGGAAAAAGGAGTTGATAAAAATGGAAAAAGAATTAAAGGGGACAAAAACCGAAAAAAACCTCATAGAAGCTTTTTTGGGTGAATCAGGTGCAAGAAACAAATATACATATTTTGCTTCTGCCGCTAAAAAAGACGGTTATGTGCAAATTTCAAAAGTTTTTGAAGAAACTGCAAATAACGAAAAAGAGCATGCAAAAATATGGTTTAAATTATTAAACGGCGGTTCAATAGGTAACACAATGGCCAACCTTAAAGAAGCAGCTCAAGGAGAAAACTATGAGTGGACACAAATGTACGCTCAATTTGCAAAAGAAGCAAAAGAAGAAGGTTTTGATAAAATTGCATTTTTGTTTGAAAAAGTAGCAGGAATTGAAAAGCATCACGAAGAAAGATATAAAAAACTGCTTGAAAATATAGAAAATAATAAAGTATTTAAGAAAGACGAAAAAGTAATTTGGGAATGCGCTAACTGCGGATTCAGATACGAAGGAAACGACGCTATTGAAACTTGTCCGGTATGTTCTCACCCTAAATCATACTTTTTTGTTGTTGAACAAAATTACGACTAAATTGCTACAGACAAAGTTTTTTAAAATACTCGACAGTTTTTAAAAGACCGTCTTGAATTGAATATTTTGGATTAAACCCGATTTTTTCTTTTGCAAGGGAAATGTCGGGTTTTCTCTTGCAAGGGTCATCTTGTGGTAATGGCAAATAAACACATTTTGAAGATGAACCCGTCAGTTCAATAATATACTTTGCAAAATCATTTATAGTAAATTCGCAAGGATTACCTAAATTAAGCGGGCCGCAAAAATCACTTTTCATAAATAAAACAAGACCCTCTATTAAATCCTGTACATAGCAAAAAGAGCGTGTTTGTGTACCGTCACCGTATATTGTAATATCGCAACCGTTTAAAGCCTGAACAATAAAATTAGAAACAACACGCCCGTCTTTTATATCCATATTTTCACCGTATGTATTAAATATACGGGCAATTTTAGCATTTATACCATATAGCCTGTTGTAATCACAAATGAGAGTTTCTGCAGCTCTTTTACCTTCGTCATAACAAGCCCTTATACCGTTTGGGTTGACATTACCGAAATATTTTTCGTCCTGTGGGTAAACCTTAGCGTCACCGTAAACTTCACTTGTTGAAGCCTGTAAAAGTTTTGCACCCGTTGATTTTGCAAGTTCAAGAGCGTTAATTATGCCAAACACAGATGTTTTAAAAGTGTATATAGGGTCTTTTTGATAATGCGGAGGACTCGCAGGACAAGCGAGGTTATATATCTCATCAACATCAAATTGATAAGGCTCAATAACATTATGTTCAACAAATTGAAAATTTTTATCATTTAAAAAAGATGATAAATTTTGTTTTTTACCGGTATAAAAATTGTCTATACCAACAACAAAATTACCATCATCTATAAGTTTTTTTGCAAGATTTGAACCTATAAACCCTGCAACTCCAGTAATTAATATTCTTTTCATTATTACCTCAAAAAAATTATACAATAAACTTTTACAAAATAGGTAATTTTTAAAATTTATGATATTATCTTTTTGTAAGATAAAAGGAAAGAGTTTTGAGCATTAACAGTATAAATTCGGTAATATTCGACCTTGACGGAACACTTATTGATTCAAAAACAGGCATAGTAAACGGTCTTAAAAATGCATTTAAAACTTGCAATTTAATAATTCCAGAAGGCAAAACAATTCCCGTAGGGCCACCTTTAAGAGATACTATTTTAAGTATTTTTCCTGATATATCAGAAGATATGATTGAAAAAATAACAGAAGCCTTTAGAGATGCCTACCATAAATTTGACTTGCCCGTATCAAAGCCCTTTGCAAATACGGTTGAACTTTTATGCACACTCAAGCAGTATGGCGTAAAAGTATACATAGCAACATATAAACCAAAAATATTTTCTCAAAAAATATTAGAAAAATATTTTAAAGATTTATACATAGATGTAATAACCCCAACCGAACTCCCCAGCTGGATAAGTATATATGAAAATAATTGTACAAAAACAGATATTGTTGAATTTTTAGTCAAAAAACACTCTATTGACTGCTCAAGATGTGTTATGGCAGGAGATGCTATAACGGATATTGAAGCCGCACATAAAAACGGAATCAGAAGCATTGCTGCAAACTACGGCTATGGAGACAATTTAAATTTCGCTCACTATATTGCAAACACACCGAACGAACTTTGTGAAATTTTGTTAAGTTTAACCGAAACTCAAGAATACCAAGAAAAAGCCGTATAGTATAATAATTTTTCCCGCAATTTTTGCATAAAGATTTTTTTTATTAATGCAAGAGGATAATTATATAAGGGAGATATTTATGACAGACTATACCTACGCTCATTATTGTTTAAAAAATGATGCATATACAGTGCTTAGAGGCATTAATAAAGCTTTTGTTGAATACGATTGGCAAAAGACTGATGATACAAGCATTATGGATTTAGCAGCTCAAAAAGCAAACGAAACAGAAAATAAATCACCGCTAACGGTTGCGCTAGAAGACTTTACAAAAACAACAACAGGTTTACATGGTTCAAGCTCATCAAATATAAGACCCGAAGATACTGAATATACTCTAGGCGAAAGGGTTGCAAGCTTTTTTGGCAAAGAACCTGACAATATTTTTAAAACAGATGAAGGCCAAGAGATTGTAGAAAACTATGGTTCCGTTCATCAAAACGATTTGTATAGAAGTGACTATGCCGCAAATAATGGCATAAGATACGCAAATGAAGGAGATGACTTGTATGAGTCAGCACTAAATTTTGCAAAAGCAGATATTGCAGCAATAGAAAAAGCGTACAGAATGGCGCACAATGATTCTGACAATAACGGTCAATTAAACTTTGCTGAAGTTAAATCTTATGCCGATATTAGTGCAGGAGGCAATGTTTTAGAAGGTCTTGATTTAGGTGACAACAAAAAACAAATAACGGCCGAAGAATACGCAAGTTACCTTGTTGCAGCAGATCAAATGGGCAACAAAGACGGTGTTATATCTATGGATGAAGCATACGAAGTTTTAAAAAGCGATAACGAAACATTTACAAGCTTAGCAAAAAGCATTTACGAAGAACATTATAATTAATTTTGAATTATAATAATAACTGTACTTAAAAGCATTTATCATAACGATAAATGCTTTTTTGCAGGAGAAATTATGTTTTATTTTGACGAAATTAATTCTAAAAAAATTTTAAAATCAGATTTAATAAAAGATGCTCAAATATTTTTCACAACAAAAGAAAGCTTTATTAAAACCAAAGAAGAAAGCTTAAGTGAAGCCGTTGCAAAAAACAGAAACGATGTATGCGATTATTTAAAAATTGAACATCTTATAAGCCCAAAACAAACACACAGTGATAATATAGCTATTGCAAGCGATATAAAAGACTACCCTGACACCGACGCACTTATTATTAAAAGGAGTGATTTTGCAATATTTTTAAACTACGCAGACTGCACGCCCGTTGTTTTATATGACAAAAAACAAAACATTGGCGCAATAGCCCATGCCGGCTGGAGGGGTAGCGCAAAATCAATAGCTGTAAAAACTTTAAATAAAATGAACTCAAATCCAAAAGACGTCATTGCCCTTATAGGCCCTTGTATTTGTGTCAAGTGTTTTGAAACAAGCCCCGAGATAATTTTAGAATTAAAAAAAACAATAAAAGACTCAAGCGGACTGTTTAGCGAGAAATTTGCCGACCTAAAAGGAATAAATGAAAGACAACTTAGAGAAAAAGGTGTCGAAGAAATTGATGTATGCCCTTATTGCACTTGTTGCGACAACAATTTATTTTTTTCATACAGAAAAGAAAACAAGACAACAAACAGAATTAGTGCTATTTTAAAGCTCAACTGATTTTAGAACAGGAAGGACAGTTGGCATTCTTTTGTATATACATTTTTCTAAACTCTTGGTTTAAGCCATTATAAATAAGCAGCGTATTTTCTAATACATTTCCTAAACCTGTTATTATTTTAAAAGCCTCCATAGCTTGAATTGAAGCAATAGTAGACACAACAGGACTTATAATCCCTCTTTTAATACCTATATTTTCAGAGCAATTATATAATTCAGGAACAAAACAGGCAAGACAGGCGCTATTATTCTTAATAACACAAACCTGACCCAAAAATTCTTCAACACCGCCATGGATTAATGTTTTACCTGTTTTAACAGCAGTATCTGATAATACAAATTTTGAATAGTAATTATCAAAACAATCAATTATTAAATCATATTTTAGAAAATACTCTACAGCATTTTTTTTATCGAGCCTTGTTTTATAAGGCACGACTTCAATATCCGGATTATACTCTCTTACGGCATTTAGTACGCTTTGAACTTTATCTTGTCCCAAATTTGCCATTTTGTGAATATATTGACGGTTTAAATTTGAAAGCTCAACTTTATCGTTGTCTAAAACACCAATACAACCAACGCCTAAAGATGCAAGATTTAAAATAACACCCGAGCCGAGTCCGCCCGCACCGCAAACAAGAACGCGCGAGCAAGAGAGTTTTTCTTGCCCTTCTTTACCAATTTTACTTATTAAAATATTTCTTTCGTATCTGCCCATAAATTTATTATCGACGAAGTGAGAAAAAAAATCTATAATTATTTTATGAACAAAAAAGAAATTATTGACATATTAAAAGCTGAAAATACCGAGGGTGTTTTAATAAAAGCAGATACAATAAGGCGAAAATATTGCGGAAATATCGTACACCTTCGTGCTCTTATTGAATTTAGTAACTTCTGTAAAAAGCAATGCGTATACTGCGGAATAAATTCAAAAATTAAAAATGTCATAAGATACAGATTAAGCGAAAATGAAATTATAGAAACCGCAAAAAAAGCCTCTGAACTTGGTTTTAAAACAGTTGTACTGCAAAGCGGCGAAGATGACTTTTTTGGCACAAAAAAAATGTGTTCGATAATTGAAAAGATTAAAGAATTAAATGTTGCCCTCACCCTAAGTCTTGGAGAAAAAACAAAAGAAGAATATAAGGCATATAAAAACTCGGGTGCTGACAGATACCTTTTAAGAATAGAAACAACCGATGAAAAACTTTATAAAAAAATGCACCCCAATGCAGACTTTAAAAACAGGATAAAATGCCTGTATAATTTAAAAGAATTGGGCTATGAAACAGGCAGCGGAATTTTAATAGGATTACCGGAACAAACAGTTGATTCAATAGCAGATGATATTTTATTTTTCAAAAAACTAAACGCAGATATGATTGGTCTTGGGCCATTAATAACACACAAGGAAACTCTTTTAAAAAATTACCCTTGCGGCAGTTTTGAACTTGCACTAAAAGCGCTTGCAATAACAAGAATTTTAATGCCAAACATTAATATTCCTGCAACTACAGCTATGGAAACCTTATTAAAAGAAGGCAGAAAAATTGCGCTAAAAAGCGGTGCAAATGTTGTAATGCCAAACATAACACCTGAAATTGCAAAAGAAAATTATTCAATATATCCAAACAAACAAGGAATTAACGCTCTTGACAAAATTGAACTTGAAAATCTTAAAAATGAAATAATCTCTATAGGAGATACAATTTCAAATGATTACGGCACAAGTAAAAATTTTATAGCCCAAAAACACTTATAGTGTTATACTTATTCCATAGTGAGCCGAGGTAAAATATGCTGACACTTGATAAAGTTTATGATGCACAGAGAGTTTTAAAAGACAACATAAGAAAAACAGATTTAATTCACGCACCTGCACTATATGACAAAGCAGATATTTACTTAAAAGCTGAAAACTTGCAAACAACAGGTTCTTTTAAAGTGCGCGGTGCTTATTATAAAATAGCAAAACTATCTGACGAGCAAAAACAAAGAGGCATTATAGCTTGCTCAGCAGGAAACCATGCACAAGGTGTGGCACTCAGTGCACAGAAAAATAATATAAAATCAGCAATTTTTATTCCAAGTACTGCACCGATTTCAAAAATAGAAGCAACAAGAAAATACGGTGCGCAAATTATGCTTGTAGACGGTGTATACGATGACGCTTATCAAGCAGCAATTAAATATCAAGAAGAAACCCAAGGTGTTTTTATACATCCCTTTGATGACTCTGATATCATTGCAGGACAAGGTACAATAGCGCTTGAACTTATGGAACAATTATCTGATATGGAGGCGGTTATCGTCCCTATAGGCGGCGGCGGGTTAATTTCAGGTGTTGCATACACTGTTAAAATGCTAAATCCTAAGTGCAAAGTTTATGGCGTTCAGGCTTGCGGCGCACCAAGCATGGTAAATTCTCTGCACGAGCATAAAAGAATTGAACTGGCTTCTGTTTCAACTTTTGCAGACGGTACTGCGGTAAAATTACCCGGTGAAAACACGTTTAAAATTTGCGAACAATATGTGGATGAAGTTGTAACCGTTAGCGAGGATGAAATAGCGGGTGCAATTTTATCGCTGATTGAAAAACAAAAACTAATAGCAGAAGGCGCCGGTGCGCTTAGTGTTGCTGCCGCTATGTTTAACAAACTTCCGATACAAGGCAAAAAAACAGTTTGCCTTGTATCGGGCGGTAACATTGACGTAAATATACTATCACGCGTAATTAACCGCGGGCTTATGAAAGAAGGCAGATTAAGCGACTTAACCATTGAATTGCTGGATAAACCCGGTCAATTAAGAGATGTTTCAACAATTATCGCCCAACATGGCGCAAATGTTGTACGCGTAAGACACAATCAGGGTGGCAAGGGTACGGAAATTAACGAGTGTTATCTGTCAGTAACTCTTGAAACTAAAAATGCACAGCATTTAGAGGAAATTAAAAAAGCTTTTATCGAAAAAGGTTACAAAATTTCATCAACTTTTTAGGAGAAAATTATGAACAAAGTTATTTATACAAAAAATGCACCTGATGCAATAGGCCCTTATTCTCAAGCGTACCTTTGCGGAAATGTTTTATACACCTCGGGACAAATTGCAATAAATCCCGAAAACAATGAGTTTATTTGCGGAAATATAGAACAACAAACAAAAAGGGTTATCGAAAATTTAGCCGCAATATTAAGAGAAGCAGGCTTTGGTTTTGAACATGTCGTCAAAACAACTTGTTTCTTAAAAAATATGGAAGATTTTGCTACATTTAACAGTATTTATGGCGAATACTTCACATCAAAACCCGCTCGCTCTTGTATAGCAGCAAAAGAACTCCCAAAGGGAGCTCTTGTTGAAGTTGAACTTATTGCAATTAAAAATTAGCCTATAATACTTGCCAATATCGCCTTTTGAGCATGCATTCTGTTTTCTGCCTGCGCAAATATAATATTTGCATTTTTTTCTAAAATCTCATGAGTTATTTCTTCTTCTCTGTGCGCAGGTAAACAATGCAAGACGATATGCTCCGATGCTGCTTTTTGACATAGTGAAGAATTTATCTGATAAGGTTTAAATATTTCCCTTCTGACTTGAGCTTCGCCTTCTTGTCCCATGCTTGCCCAAACATCGGTATAGATGATATTGGCATCTTTTACGGCAATATTTGGGTCATGTACAACTTCTACTTTTGAACCTGTTTTTTTAGCGGTTTCATTTGCAAAGTTTAAAAAGTTACTCATGGGTTCATACCCTTCAGGGCAAGAAATTGTAACGTCCATACCAACTAAGGCACAACCCGCCAAAAGGCTGTTAGCAACATTATTGCCATCGCCGACATAGCAAAGTTTAAGACCCTTAAGCTTTGAAAAATGTTCTTTTATGGTCAATAAATCCGCCATAATTTGGCAAGGGTGGCAATCATCCGTTAAACCGTTTATTGTTGGAATTGTAGCGTATTTTGCAAACTCTTCAAC
>CALUYC010000091.1 GCA_944324895.1 Candidatus Gastranaerophilales bacterium | reverse complement strand
ATTTCATCAATCGGGCAGTTTGTACCCAATTCGTCTAAAACTCTGATTGAATCTTCGTCGTTATGACGAGCAAGTGCTTCAATAATGTTTTTAATTCTGCGATTGTTCATAAGCTACGCCCCCAATTCTTTTCTTAGCATACCCTCTAACTCAGATACCGGCTGCTTTTGTAATCTTGAAACATTGTATTTAAATACATCAAATTCAACATTTGTGTTGTTTAACATATCAATAGTATTTTTTGTAGTTTCTTTAATTTTGTGGCCAAATGAAATAACAGCACCTTTCATAGAATTAAATTTATTGATAGTACCTACCCAAGCGCTTGCAAGCATTTTTGTACCTGAAGCCAATCTGTCTTTTAGTGCAGGTTTTTGTGCTGCGGTACTTGATTCAAACACATCACTTTGTAAAAGCACACCTTTAAAAGTAATGCCAAACGGATTTGTGTGTAAATTTTCATTGTTTTCTGCTTTTTTTGCCCTGTTTGCTTTAAAGTCGTTAAAAGCTTTGGCAACGCTCGCGCGTAGGGGGGAAATTTTTTGCATAACAGCCTCTCTATTCACTAACTCCTGTAAAATCGAGGTTATCACACTTTATTATTCAAAAAATCATCTTTTTATAGGAATTAAATTCTAAAACAACCAATCGCTTTAGAATCCTCTGCCTCCCATATTATAACCCAGCAAGCATTTTTTTCATCATACGACATTTTTACATCATTAAATATAATATCTTTTGGCAATTCGCCTTTTCGATACTTATAGGCTTCTTTTTGAGCTTTTTTAGCTTCTTTTCTCATTTTCTTTGCAAGCTTTTTTGGCGAAAGATTTTCCTGCTTTGATTTTTCTTTTTTATAAGTTTCATAAAAAACAACAGGAATTTTTGCCTTTAACTTACCGGATTGCATAAAGAGCAAAAATTGTTTATTTTCATCAATTCTTACTTCATAAAACCCTTTTTTAAGCCCTTTACCGTCAGCATCAACAATATTGTCTTCAAGTGCAAGTATCGGATATTTTGTAGATGGCGGCCCGTAATTATAAGAAGGTTTTTGATATTCTTTTTCGCCACTTAAAGTACCCTTGTAAGGGCGCAACTGGTCAATCGCGGGCCCGTACGGATTCATGGGTACATCATAAGCAGCTATTAACATATATTATTAAAAATATTCCTTGAAGATTTTCATTGAGCAGTAATCGCCGCACATAGTACAGGGTGCACCGTCTTTTTCACAGTTAATACCATTAAATACGGATTTATCTATCGCATACTCTTTTTGTTTTGTCCAATCAAGATTTTTCCTTGCAATAGACATTTGTTTATCTGCCTCAATCGCTTTTTCATATCCGCGTGCAACATCAGCCGCATGTGCTGCAATTTTTGAAGCTAAAATCCCTTCTCTAACTTGCTTTGAATTAGGTAAACCAAGGTGTTCAGCAGGTGTAACATAGCAAAGAAAATCCGCACCATGCATACCGGCAAGTGTTCCGCCTATTGCAGCTGTTATATGATCATATCCCGGAGCAATATCTGTTACTAATGGCCCAAGAACATACAAAGGTGCAAAGTCGGTTAATTCTTTAATTGTTTTAATCATTGAAGGTATTTTATTCATGGGAACATGCCCTGGACCTTCAACCATTGCTTGAACTCCCGCTTTTTTAGCACGTTTTACAAGTTCACCCAAAACTATTGTTTCGGCAACTTGTGCCCTATCACCGGCATCTGCTCCGCAGCCAGGACGAAGTCCATCCCCTAGGGACAAGGTTACATCATAAGTTCTTGCTATATCTAAAAGTTCATCATAGTTTGCATAAAGGGGGTTTTCCATACCTGTTGCTTTTATCCAGCAAGCAAGCATAGCGCCGCCTCGAGATACAATGCCTGTCACTCTGCCTTGGCGTTCAAGTTGTTCTATTACAAATTTTGTTACTCCACAATGAACGGTTATAAAATCAACACCGTCACGACATTGTTTTTCAATATCAGAGAAAAGTTTATCTTTGGATAATTTTGCAATGTTATGATGTTCATCCAACGCCTCTTTACCTGCCTGATACATAGGAACAGTACCGATTGGAAGTGTTGTGGATGCTATAATTTTTCTTCTGACCTCATCAATATCTTTACCTGTGGATAAATCCATTAAAACATCGGCACCTGTTTGCTCAATTACTCGAACTTTATCAAGCTCTTGTTCCAATGTTGAACGCTCATTTGAAGTACCGATATTTGCATTAATTTTAACGCTCATACCCTCGCCAACCGCAACGGGAATACAATTTTTCCTTTGGTTGTTTTTAAGAATAACAATTCTACCGTCAGCTACTTTTTGTCTTACAAATTCTTCACTGACTTCTTCTTTTTGTGCTATAAAGCTCATTTCTTCGGTAATGTTGCCCGCTTGAGCTTCAATTATTTGGGTTGACATTGTATTTTATCCTTTCAACTGTTATTTTTTCAAATTCTTTATTTCTTTTATTTGTTTTTTGCTTATTTTTTTTGCACCGCCCAAAACCTGTGTGCCAAAATAAGTTTCGGCATAGGCACGCAAGGATTCTAAAGCATAAAAAACTTCTTGCAGTGTATTTGCGCCGCTAACTACCCCATGGTTTTGCATAAGAACGGTATCTGATGTTTTAAAATAATTAGCGGTATCTATTGCAAGTTGCATAGATGAGGGCAGATAATACTTTGCTTTTGGAATTTTGTCAAAATACAAAACAAACTCAGGCATAATTGGCTCGTTCATTAGTTTGTTTGAACAGGCAAATGCTGTAATATAAGGACAGTGTGAGTGAATTATTGCATTAATGTCTTCTCTTAAGTCATAAATTTGGGTATGCAAAAACTTTTCACTGGAAGGTTTTTTCTTTCCTTCAAGAACATTGCCGTCAAAATCTATTAAAACAATATCGTCTTCATCCATATCGTTAAGACAAACGCCTGAAGCAGATATTAAAATACCGTCTTTTGTTCTTACACTTATATTGCCGCTTGTAGCAGGACTCATTCCCTTTTGGTACAATCTTTTTGACCAGTATAGTATATCTTTTTTTGTTCCTACTTCAAAATATTCCACTATTTTCTCCGATATTTTTTATTATTTTATATTGTACTAAAAACATGTCTATGTTTAAATAATATCAGCGTACTAATTTTTTTAGTGCGACTCTTTAAAAAAGGACGTGTTTTAAATAACTAAAAACATTAAATTAGCCAAGCATGCCGGTTTTTGTTACGGCGTTAAAAGGGCGGT
>CALUYC010000090.1 GCA_944324895.1 Candidatus Gastranaerophilales bacterium | reverse complement strand
GCTACCTCATTAATTTTTTGTTTGTTTTCTAAATCTGATTTTTCTTTTTTAAGTAATGGGAAAAGAACAAGAGTTAATAATCCCCCAAAACCAACAATGCCGCCTTGAATTTTTCTCAATGGAGTTTTAGCTATTAAAGTCATAGGTACACCAACCAAAGTCATACCTGTAAGCAAGGCAGTACCTGCTTTATCATTTTTAAAAGTCTTTTTGTACTTTTCAAAAATAGGATTATTATTTTTTACAGACTCACCGGATTTAAAATTAATCAAGCTTACTTTGTTTATCATTTACTTATCCTTTCTTAAACTCTTTAAAAACATTATTTAGAGGCTTAGTAAGAAACGCCATACCCATAAGTAATGCACCAATCGCGCTCAGTGTAGGTTCGCCTGTTGACATCATTATTGAACCTGCCCTTGCAAAGTGGCTGAGGGATAATAGACCGGAAGTTATATTGCTGGGGTTAAGCAATCCTGCTTTTATTTTTTTAAGAGTGCTTTTAGCTTTTTTAATTTCTTGTTTTTTCTGAGGGAATCTTTCCTCAATTTTATCCAGCTCAATCATTATTTGAGCCTGAAACTCTTTTGCCTGTTGTGTATTGCTGCTCAATAACGAATAAACAGCAAAAAGCTGCTTGCTCAGTGCTTTTAATTCAGCTGCAAGCATTTTATCATCTTGTGTTATTTTGTTTATGGTCTGCAACTGCATATTTTCTATTTTTTCACCATGTAGTGAAATTAATCTTGCAGTATTATTGGCAATATCAATTATGCTCTCTTTATGTCCATCAACATCGACTGTAATATTAGATAAGACATCATTAAATCTTGAATTCAAATCATACTTAATAGTTTCTGTCTCATAAGCATTAATAGAGCTATCAAGCACCCAATCTTGCCTAATTTCTTCCAATAATTTCAATAACTCTTTCTTGGGTAGTTGTCTTAAATAATCAACTTTTTGTTCAAAATCCATAAAATTTAAATCAAAACTTGCAGGTGTGTGCTTTAAAATTAAATCAATAACAGGATTGGCAAGTATTGTTTTTTGTAAGATTTGCAATTCTGGGTTATCAGAGTGCAAAGCACCTGCAAATCGGTTTTTAAATTCGTCAAAATTTTCATCTGCAAATTTTTCACTATCTGCAATATTATCAATTATTTGTTTTCTTACTGTATTATTTGGAGGTTGGGAAATTAAAAATTTGCACAAATCATAACCGTGAGATTGTGCCAGTTTATCAATAAGGAAGATTTTCTGCTCTAGGGAGTAATCTTTTGAATTAAAAATCTCATCAATTATGTCAAGATTGTTTGATTTCTTTGCAAAAGCTGAGTTAAGAAAATGCTGAAGCCTTTGCATTTTTTCATTTGTTTCTTGTGTTATCTTTGGCAAGTAACTATTATGATAATAATTTTTTGTTGTATCGAAAATCGCTGCCCACGAACTTTCTATTTCATCTGGATTATCTTCATATATGCCTTCTGAAAGACTATCAAGCAAGCCAAGCATATATTCGTATTCACCCTCTTTTGAATTAGCTAAATAATCTTGAATAACATAAAATGTAAAAGCAAAGTTTCTTGCATTCAATTTGTATATATCTGTGCTTGTATTTAAATCAAACGTTTTCTCTGTAAAAGCGTCGTTATCCGAAATATCGTAAAAGGAGGAAATGGGAAAATTGCTAATATATTTTTTAAACAATTTGCCCCTAATATTTTCATCATACTCACTTTGTTGTGAATCGCAAATTTCGCAAAGCGCTAACCTGTCAGCTTTAAATATGTCACTCATTAAACCTTTTAGGCAATCTTGCGCCCTTAAGTTTCTTTTTTGTTTGTTTGACACAAAAATATCAGCTGTTACAGCGTTGCCTGTTTCTTTTATACCTGCAAATGAAGTATTTGTTTTTGGTATTTTGCGTAAAACAAATCGGGATGAATATTTAGGCGTAATGTAGTTTTTTTGCTGTATTTTCATAAAACATCACTTTGATTAAAATGTAAAATCATCATCAAAAGAGTCATCATCTGCATCGTCGTCGTAATCGTCATCTTCACTTGCATCGTCGTCATATTCGTCTACATCATAGTCATCAGAGCTATCTGTATCTATATCATCATCAGCACTATCTTCTTCATCAATTTCATCAACATCATCCAAAGTGTCATCTGCATCAAGATTATCTGCACCACCAAATTGCGGATAATGTTCATCAATATAATCTTGGAAATTTTTATCGTTTACATCTTCAATAAATTCTTGGATACTTGGCATAGAGCTGTGTTGGAAATTAATAGGCATAACAGATAAGTAAGTTTCACCATCATCGTCAACAGCTTGAGTCAACTCGCGTCCAAATAAATCTTGGACTTCTTCGTCTTCGCCCTCGGTGCCAAAAATGTCTTCCCATAAGTTTCTAAGTGCATGTGCACCTGTTTGGAGGAATCCATCCTCAACAATATCCGGCGCATCATCCATTAACGGAGGATTGTCGTGAACACTTAAAAAACCATTTTGATTTCCAAAACTTACAAGAGGAAAATGCTTAACATCCCCGTCTTCATCAATAAATGCGGAAATTTTACTTTCAGGGTCAACAAAAATACCGTTTTGTGTATCTACATATTTGCCATTTAGTAAATCTATATCGACACTACCGTCAAAATTTCTATATATACCGTTTTCAACATCAGCATAATCAAATCTGCTTGCATCAATGTCAATAGGGGTTCCGGCAACTTTAAAAACGCCATCGTCAGCGTCAGCTGTTATGGCGGCAGATTCTATGCTTTTTGCTTCGGTATCAATAGAATAATCATCAGGCATTTCGGCTGATTTTGCACTAAGCACCCCTGCTGTAATTGACAACAAGATTGGTGCACCCACAAAACCTATTGTCTCAAGATTATCTTTTAAACTTTTTGAGTCTTTTTCTCCCTTGAATGAAAGATTATTGCTTTTTATAAATAAATCGCCAAAATTATCGTATTTTGGCGACAAATTATGATTTTTATATTTAATTTGTTGTGTAGCCGTATTAAAATTTGCAATAGGCGAAATTTTCATACAATTACTCCCTTCTTTTACTATTATTGGTATAACAAGTATGAAATTATAATTTTGCTAAATTATTATAAATAAGACAATTATATTTACAATTATTAACAATATTTTAAAGCCTTAAAACATTTTAGGCCATCTAAAAGACAAGCAAGAAGCAGATATACTAAAGTAATTACTGCTATTATATTAAACTTTTAATAAATTACATGGAGTTTAATTTATAATACAGCAATAAACTTTGCCAAAATTATCAAACTAAGCATACATATAATCAAACCATGTGTTTCTTTACAGCACGGCTTTTTTGGTTTGTAAACAAATGTAAAAATTAGCCCTAAAAATCACTATTAACCATAATGTTTTTGAAAAATTTGCCGATATTTCAAGCAAAGGAAAAGAAGGGCTAAGTATATGTTTG
>CALUYC010000089.1 GCA_944324895.1 Candidatus Gastranaerophilales bacterium | reverse complement strand
AACGGTAAAACTCTTAAAGGATATTTTGGAAATCGTCCATCGCTTGAGATGGCAATCTATCGCCCTCTTGTTTTAACTGACAATCAAGACAAACTTGACGTTAGAGTTAAAGCAGTTGGCGGCGGTGTTTGTGCCCAAGCTGATGCAATTAAACATGCAATTTCTCGCGCTTTGCTTGAAATGAACGAAGAATTCAAACCCGTATTAAAACAAGAAGGACTATTGACTCGTGACGCAAGAGTTAAAGAACGTAAAAAATACGGTCGCAAAAGAGCAAGAAAAAGATTCCAATTCTCAAAAAGATAATTTTATTTTTTATTCAAAGATGCCGCCTTTATATTATTGGCGGCATTTTAGTATACAAAACATTGTATACTTTTTAGTCGATTTAATATTTTGCCCATTGTGTCATAATTCTACACAAGGAGGTTATAATGGTTGACTCTATTGCAAATGAGAGTTTCTATGGTTCAGTAGGAATTGGTGCCTATTCTATAGGTACATATTCACAAGTTGATAAAACTGATACAGAAGTCTTTGAAGATGTTTTTCAGGATGCTCTTGAAGCTGTCGATGACAAAAGCCAAGAACAATCAGTTTCAAAAATTGACCAGAGTTCCCTTGGTGTTCCTGCCGGTATGCAAATCGAAGGCGTTGAGAGCACTCAGCAAGTTGCCCAAAGCGGTTCTTCGCAAGGTTCGAATACATCTTCTTCCGATAGTGAAGATGAAGAATATGACGAAATGGATTTGAACCAAGACGGAACAGTAACTCCTGCCGAGATGATTATTTATGAAATGACCCATGGCAGCTCGCAAACTGAAAACGCACAAACGTCTTCAATTAACTCCACATCACTTTCTGATGCACTTAGCGCCTATATGGTAGCTTAGTTTTTAAATTTCTCAACTATAGCATCAGCAATTCTTTTTGAAGCAAGGCCGTCACCATAAGGGTTTACGGCTTGTTTCATAGAATTATAAAATTCTTTATCATCCAGTAACTTCTGCACTGTTGAGATAATTTTATCCTTATGTGCTCCGACTAATTTAACACATCCGTACTCAAGTGCCTCGGGTCGTTCTGTTTCATCTCTTAAAACAAGTACAGGCACACCTAAAGAAGGTGCTTCCTCTTGAACTCCGCCGGAGTCTGTTAAAATTATGTGAGATTTTTTCATCAATGTTGCAAACGGCGCATAATCAAGCGGGGCAATAAGTTTAACTCTATCTATACCTTCAAGCTTTGCTCTTACCGTATTTTGTACATTTGGGTTTAAATGCACAGGATAAACCACTTGCACGTCTTTATTTTTTTGGATTAACTCTAAAACCGCATCACAAATTTCTTCAAGAGGTTTGCCAAAATTTTCGCGTCTGTGTGAGGTTAAAAGAATGGTTTTTAAATCGGGGTCTAAACCGATAAAATCAAGATTTGCCTCTTTGTTATTAACGGTATATAAAAGTGCGTCAATTACGGTGTTCCCTGTTTTATAAATTGACTCAGGTGTCTTTATGCCGGAATTTTTAATGTTTTCAACGGAACCCTGAGTTGGACAAAAATGCATATCACTCACCGCATCTGCTAGAACCCTGTTAATTTCTTCCGGGAAAGGGTAATCCTTGTTAAATGTTCTGAGTCCCGCTTCAACGTGTCCTATTGATATTCTTGCATAATAAGCGCTCAATGCGGTAGCACCTGCTGTTGTTGTATCACCATGGACAAGGACAATGTCGGGTTTTACTTTTTCAAAAATTTCTTTTGTTTGCAAAAGTACATCAGATGTCAAACCCCAAAGATTTTGGTTTGGTCTCATTAAATTTAAGTCATAATCAGGCGTTATTTCAAAAAGTTCAAGCACCTGATCAAGCATTTGTCTGTGCTGGGCAGTTACAATAGTTATTGCCTCAAGCTCTTGTCTTGATTGTATTTCTTTAACCAAAGGCGCCATTTTAATTGCTTCGGGTCTTGTTCCAAATACTAATGCAACTTTTATTTTCTTTTTCATACCCAAATTGTATTAAAATTGTGTTTAAAAAACAAGCTTATTTTATGTTTGTCATGCCCTTTTGTTTGTTGTAAAATATTATTAATAAAGGCAGTTTAGGAGTTTTAATTTTGAGTCAGACTAATTTATTTGACCATGGAAAAATAGTTCCCGTAAATATTCGAGACGAAATGAAACGCTCGTACATAGATTACGCGATGAGTGTTATTGTGGGTCGAGCTTTACCTGATGTTCGTGACGGCTTAAAACCTGTTCACAGGCGTATTTTATTTGCCATGAACGAACTTGGCATGACGCCTGATAAACCGTTTAAAAAATGCGCAAGAATCGTCGGGGAAGTTCTCGGTAAATATCACCCCCATGGTGATTCTGCCGTTTACGAGTCATTAGTCCGTATGGCACAAGACTTTGCAACAAGATATTTGACAATAGACGGTCATGGTAACTTTGGTTCTGTAGATGGCGATTCTGCTGCTGCTATGCGTTATACAGAAGCAAGAATGCACAAAATTACAACTTCAATGTTGGCAGATATTGATTGCGAAACAGTTAACTTTACTCCTAACTTCGATGGTTCACTTCAAGAACCCTCTGTTTTGCCGGTTAGACTTCCTATGCTTCTGTTAAACGGCGTTTCAGGTATTGCAGTCGGAATGGCAACAAATATCCCGCCTCACAATTTATGTGAAATTGTTGATGGTACTATTGCTATGATTGATAACCCTGAAATTACTGTTGAAGGTTTAATGCAATACATTAAAGGACCTGATTTTCCCACAGCAGCAACAATCATAGGAACTTCTGAAATTAAAAAAGCATATGAAACAGGTCGTGGTTCAATTAAAATGTCTGCAGTCTCATCTATTGAGGAACTCCCCGGCGGAAATGGTCGCCAAGGCAGAACAGCAATAGTTGTCACTGAAATTCCTTATCAGGTTAACAAAGCGGCACTTATCGAAAAAATTGCTGACTTAGTTAAGGAAGGCAAAGTTCAAGGAATTTCTGACATTCGCGATGAGTCTGACAGAGAAGGTATGAGGGTTGTAATCGAGCTTAAACGTGATGCCAAGCCTGATGTCGTAAGGAATAATTTGTACAAACAAACTGCACTTATGACAAGCTTTGGTGTCAATATGGTTGCACTTGTTGGCCAACAACCTCGACTTTTAAATCTTTATGAAGTTCTGAACGAATTTATTGAGCACAGGGTTGATGTAATAACCAGAAGGACAATATTCTTCCTGAAAAAAGCAAAAGCTCGCGCTCATATTTTAGAAGGTTTGATGATTGCACTAAATGCGCTTGATGAAGTCATTAAACTAATTAAAAAATCAAAAAATACAGAAGAAGCAAGAAATGGCTTGATGTCTCGCTTTGGTCTTGATACTGAACAAGCAAATGCAATTTTAGAAATGCAATTAAGACGTTTAACGGGTCTTGAACAAGATAAAATCAGAGCCGAATATGATGATTTAATCAAGAAAATTGCAGAATACGAAGCAATACTTGCCGATAGAAATAAAGTTCTTGCGCTTATAAAAGAAGAATTACTGGAAGATAAAGAAAAATACGGAGATGACAGAAAAACCCAAATCCTGCCGGAACAAGGTGAATTAAATATTGAAGATTTGACACCAAACACTGCAATGGCAGTCTTTATTACTCGTCAAGGATACATTAAGCGTATTTCGCTTGATACATTCGAGCGCCAAAATCGTGCTACACGCGGCAAGGGCGGTATGAAAACTAAAGAAGATGATGATGTTGATCATTTCTTTACTGCTATGATGCATGATAAAGTTCTTTTCTTCTCCTCTAAGGGTGTAGTTTATAGCTTAAATGTATATGATTTCCCTGAAGGTTCTCGTCAATCTAAGGGATTACCGATTATTAACGTTCTACCTATCGAGCAGGATGAACAAATAACCGCGGTTGTTCCGGTAAGCGAGTTTAGTCCTAACACAAATCTTATAATGCTAACAAAAGCGGGATATATTAAGAGAATTAGCCTTGATAATTTTGTTAATATTAGACGCAACGGAATTATAGCAATAGGTCTTGAAGAAGGTGATACACTTAATTGGGTTAAACTAGCTCAGAATAACGATGAAATAATTATCGGTACGTCTTGCGGTATGGCAATTCGCTTTGCTATTGAAGATTTAAGACCTTTGGGTCGCTCAGCACGCGGAGTTAACTCAATGAAACTAAGAACCGGTGATACAATTATCGGTTGCGATGTTGTACCAAGAGATTATGATGCAGATTTACTTGTAGTAACGTCAGACGGTTTTGGTAAACGTTCCAAACTAAGCGAGTTTAGACCTCAAAACAGGGGTGGATTGGGTCTTATTGCAACTAAATTCAAATCGCCGTCCTCAAGACTTGTAGCACTTACTATAGTTGACGAACACGACGATATTATGGTGGTGACTGCAAACGGTATAGTTACACGTGTAAGTGCAGCTGATATTTCGCGTCAGGGTAGACCTGCAACAGGTGTTAAGGTTCAAAATCTTGTTGATAACGACACCGTTGTATCTGTAAATAAAATTATAAACCCTGATGAGGAAGATGGAGCATCCCAAAAAACAGAAGAACCCCAGGAGGATGTTTCTCAGGGCAGTCTTGATTTAGAATAAATTATCCGTTTAAATAATTAAGTCGCAGGTATTAACTTACGACTTAATTATATGTATATATAAAACTTACTAGTACATTTCGCCCATACCAAATGTGAAGAAGCCGTTGCTGCGGTCTTTTCCGCCTGTATTTGTAAACGGTATAGCGTAATCAAGATTGATAGGTCCTAACCCCGGTATAAATACCCTTAAGCCAACACCGGCTGTGATTGCATAGCCGGGCCTGTCATACAATCTGTTTGTAAGAGTATCGCCAAAAATTGTACCTGCATCCATAAATGCGGCAAGTCTTACGTTGTTTAAGAAAGTATTTGTTGTAAGCCTGTCCATAAATGGAATTGGTGTTCTAAATTCAGCAGTACCCATCATAAAACCGTTGCCTGTACCAACTTCCGAGATATTGAAACCTCTTATACTGTATGGGCCACCAAGTGCAAACGCTGCAAATTCGGGCATATCGCCATGTATTTTTCCGCCTGCGCGTGCTGCAAGTACAAAGGTTGATTTTCTTCCGACAGGCACGAATTTCTTTAACATACCATATAACTTACCGAATGAATCTGCTCCAAAACCTATTGATTCTTCTAAACTTAAGCGGGCTAATACGCCGCGTCTTGTGTTAACTATCGTATCTCTCGTATCGTAAGTAAGAGCAGGTGTTATTTTTGCATATATACCGCCATCAAGTTGTTTTGAACGTTCGGAGAAGTTGATTCCTCTGCTGGCAAATACTTGTCTTGCTTTCCACTCATCACCTTCCTCAAGATCAACACTTTCGCCGCCAAAGCTAATGCTTCCGGTTAAGTTTTTGAATGCCTTAAATCTCCTTGTTAGGGTTATATCTGCACCGTAGCGTTTTTCAATAGAAAGTGGTACTTGATAACTTCCGAAATTTCTGGCAAATGCCCTAAATCCTAAAGATTGATTTTCTGATTTAAAATGAGGCTCTATAAAACCGAGTTCTGCTTGTAAGTTTGGTCTCCTTAGTACAGAACTGTCGTTCATCAATATACCGGTACCTGCCATAAAGTTGATACTAAGCTTTTGTCCCAAGCCTCTAAAGTTATTTTCTGAAAATCCAACCGAACCAAAGAAACCTGATGTAGAGTCGACACCGACACCAAGAGATATTTTACCTGTCCTTTGTTCGTCTAATGAGATTGTGACGTCATATTTTCCTGTTTGCGGGTCCATTTCAATATCGCGCTTAACATCTTTAAAAGCTTGAGTGCCCATAAGTCTTAAAATGTCATCGCGCATGACATTTTCGTTATACACAGTACCCGGTTCAAGCAAGATGTTCCTTTTTACAATAAAATCACGTGTTTTATAGTTACCTTCGACAATGACATCATTTATTATGCCTTCGTCAACTACAATATTAACAATACCGTCAGGGTCATCTTGTACAGATACTACGCGTGCAAGAATGTAGCCTTTTATGCTATACATCTCTTGTATTTGTTCGATTGCAGAATTTATATTTAAAATATTTTGCGGTTGCCCTTCGTACTGGCTCAAGATAGTCATAATATCTTTTGTTGCAACAACATTGTTGCCCTCAACAGTAAAACCCTGAATTGGCGGATTTTCTTCAACAATAATTCTTAAGCGTATGCCGCCTTCTTCCGCTTTAAGTGGTACCGCTCTTATGTTTTGAGTAAAGTACCCTGTTTTATAAATTTTGTTTAAATCGGCAGAAATTGTTTTTCTGTCGTAAAGATAGCCTTCTTTTGCGCTGAGTAAATCTCGTATAAAAGATGTCTCAATGATATTGTTGCCAAAAATTTCAACTTGTCTTATATATACTGCTTCGCTTTCATCGGAAGAGCTTGTATCTTGCGCATTTGTGTCAACAAAAGTTTCATCTTGCGGCGTTTCGCTTTCTTCAGGGCTTATTTCTTCTTCATAAGTTTCTTGTTGTTGATTTTGGGATTGGTCTATTTTTTTCTCTTTTTTGGATTTAAAAAACTTAGGGAATTTAAAACTGAAACCTGCATAAGACGGCTGCTGGATAAATAATATCCCCAGCACTGTGTAAATTAATAACAGTTTTTTTATATTTCTCATCTAATTCTATACAAGTCCAGTATATCTCTTATAATATTATATAACCAAAAATACCCTCCTGCAAACCCGTCAAATAATGTAACAATAATGCAAAAAAACGTAACAGAAATTAAGTTTTTCATGATATTATTTGATTAAAGAGGTTTTTACTTTGAATCAAGAGCAAAGAGAGTTAATAGAAAGTATTATAGTTAAAAATCCTGCATATCGTGGTAACGAGCACCTTATGGAGCAGTTTTGTGCAGAGGTTTACAAAAAATCCTATTTGCTTTTAGATTCTGTTTCAAATATCGACAGTTTGCGCAATTATCTTACAAAAGTTGTAGATACTTCAGTTTCGGCTATTGTAAAAAATGCATCAGTAGTACCTGTTTATGATAAAAAATTACAAAAAAATGAGCAAGATATAGCAAAATATGTTGATATTAATCCTCAAAATGCCTTTTCAAGTATCAAAAGCGATGGTAAAGACCAATTAGAAAATATTAAAAAACAAGAGCCAATAGTTTCAAATAATAAATTTCAGCTTAAAAACCCATACGAAGGGCTTATTGATCCGCTTGAGCTGGTAGCGGAAAAACCCCCAAGTCTTAAACTTTCTGTTAATATTATTGAAGTTGTTAAGAAAATCCATGCCAAAGATCCAAATAAAAAGTATATGGATATATTTACCATGCGCTATGTGCAAAACCTTAACCAAAGCGTAATTGCACAAAATCTAAAACTTTCGCAGGCAGATTTGAGCAGAAGATTTTGTGAAATGGTAAAACTTGTAAGAGAGCAAATTTTGTAAAGCTTATATTTTTAATCCATGACTTTTTGTAAATGCAACATAGTTGCTCATTTTCATAGGTGCTCTGTCCAAATTTTTTTGGAAGAAGGGTTGATAGTAGGGATCGTATTTATAGTCATTTACATTTATTTTTTGTTGTAATGTTCTTTTTTGCGCTATTGTTCCGAGTTTATTTCTTACAAGGGGGGTTATGATATTGCAGGAAAGCACTGCGCCGATAAATGACGCTATTACTTTCGCTCCGCCTTTTATGCTTTCAAATTCAGGTGTATTTTTTGACAGATTTTTTACGGATATGACATTGCTGTCCATAATTTTTTCGGTTATATTCATAAGCGGCGCTGTAATTAGAGCGTATAAACCTATATTAACTGCTCCGTCACCGATTTCTTGCGGTATTAAGAATTTTTTATCGTCTTTATCGATTTTTCTGTTTGTAATTATACCGAATGTTTGTGCAGCACTTGCCAAAAACCAACCTAGCGCAGCGGTTAAAAATAAAAATTTTGCATTATCATTGGCGAAATTTGCAATGATTTTTTGTCCGAGGTTAGCCATTGTTGCTACCTCCGTTTTTAAATTTAAGTGCAATTTTTTCTAAAGATTCACTTAATTTATTTGTTAGTGGTGCGTCGACAACAAAATTTGTTACCACCATAATTAATAATGCTGCAAGAGTTCCAACAATGGCCGGCACCCTTTTGACAGCATCAGCAAGTTCTTTGGGGTTAAGATTTAAAGCATCAAAACCTTTACCAAAAGACTGCTTTACTTTTTCCGGATCTATTATGATTTCGCCTGCTTCACGCATAATATTGCCCATTGCATCTTTTTTTGCATATTTAAATTCGGCAAATTTCATACATAAATCACGAATTATGATACCTGTGGCCGTTCCTACAACAGCTTTTGCAGCACTTCTTACTGCAGAAACTTCCCTTGTGTCTTTATCTACTTCTTTGTTTCTTAAATCAATTAACGGTTGCAACAAAAAAGCGGATGTACCTATTGCAATTCTTTGGTGTACACTGGATAAATTATTTGCACCGCTTAATATATTTTGGGCAGTTTTCCCTAATTCAATGGGTTTTAGGGCACGAAAATTAACTGTGTTGTTATTGCTTTGAATTTTACTTATCATATGTTTTCTTTAACCAAGTCTTTAACGCAGGTGATAAAAATTTATTGCCTTTTGTCGCAATTCAAAGAAGATAATTTAATGAAAATTTACATTTTAGGTTGTTTGTCATCAATAATTGTTTGTCATACAATTATAGCACATATGTTTTTAAAATGGAATAAGTATTTATGAAAAAACCTTTTTTCTACGATATTACTCTAAGAGATGGTAATCAATCACTAAAAAAGCCTTGGCAATTACACGAAAAGCAATTTATATTTGAAAAATTGCATGAATTAAATGTGCAAGCTGTAGAAGTAGGTTTTCCGGCGTCCTCGCATATGGACTTTGAAGCATGTAAAACTCTTTCTGATATGGCATGGGATGGTTTGGTTGTATCAGGGTTGGCACGTGCTGTCCAATCTGACATTGATTCTGCAATTAAATCTATTGGTCATGCGAAAACCCCACGTATACATACTTTTTTGACACTAAGTCCTTTTCATATGAAGTATGTTTTAAACAAGGAACCTCAATATTGTTCAAAAAAAGCAGTTGAGGCTGTTGAATATGCATACAATCAAATTAAGAAAATAAATCCTAATGCACAAATACAGTTTAGTGTCGAGCATTTTGGCGATTGTGGTCAGAATTTGGACTTTGTTATCGATACACTTAAAAAGATTGTAAATGCAGGCGCAAGTGTTATTAATTTGCCAAACACAGTTGAGAGAACAAGACCTGCAACTTTTATAAATATGATTGAACAGGTTAAAAATGCCTTGCCTGATGATGTAATAATTTCACTGCATAATCATAATGATTTAGGTATGGCAACGGCAACAACTGTCGAGGGTTATTTTGCAGGAGCAGTACAGCTTGAATGCTGTTTAAACGGTCTTGGAGAGCGTGCAGGAAATACAGATTTTGCTCAAGTTGCAGTAGCACTTCATAATAACGGCATTGATGTTCCTGTTAATTTGGAAAAAATCTATGAAACCTCGGTTATTATTTCACAAATGTCGAAAGTGAAAATTTATGAAAAAGCTCCTTTGGTAGGGCCTGAGGCGCTTGCACATAGAAGCGGAATACATCAGGATGGCGCAATTAAAACAAAAGATATGGACTTTGGCGCGTATAGACCAATTAAGCCTTCTTTAATCGGTCGTGATGATGACGAGAAAATCGGGTTTACTTCCCAGTCCGGCAAAACTGCAGTGTTTGAAATTATTAATAATGCAGGTTATCAAATTACCATTGATGAAGCTGTACGCTTGACGCCGATCGTAAAAGAAATTTCCGAGAAAAAAGGCGAGCTTGGTACTGATGAAATATTAAAGGTATATTTTAGCGAGATACTAAATGTCAAAGGCGCTTTTGAATTTGTGTCATTTAAACATTTAAGTGATGATAAATTTAAACTGGCGTTTAAATTCAAAAATGACTTAAAAGAAGTAGAAGGTTGCGGAAACGGGCCGTTGGATGCTTGTTTGGATGCGCTTAAAAATGCAGGTTTCCCGCGTAAGTTGTCTTTTTACAAACAGTATGCATTGGATGAAGATAAGTTGGGTTCAGGTGCAAATGCAATGAGCGTTATCAACCTTGTAGGCAAGGGTGGTGAGGAAATTATCGGTCGTGCAATAGACCAAAACACTGCAAGGGCAAATGTTAAAGCTATTTTTAACGCGCTGAACCAAATTTATAAGTAAGACTTACGACTTTGCCTGTGCTACAGCTTCTTTTACGCTTTCAACAATTTCTTGATAATTTTTATTTAAGTACAAGCTGCGTCCCATGCCGATAGCGCAAGCACCTGCATTTAAAAGTGGTTTAATGTGCTCAATTTTTACACTTCCGCAGGGCATTACATTTAAAAACTTCATTGGTCTTAATAAGTCTTCAATATAAGTTGCACCGCCTAAATCCTTGATAGGAAATATTTTTATTATTGGTACACGAACTTTCCATGCACTGTATGCTTCGTTTGGAGTTGTTGCACTTAAAATCAAGGGTATTTTACTGCTGGATGAAACTTTTGTTAAGCCCATTTGTAAAATTGGTGACACCAAAAGTTTGGCACCTGCTTCTATTCCAAGATGTGCTTGTTCAGAGGTAATAATGCCGCCTTGCGCGGTATATATACCTTTTAGTTGAGAAACTTTATTTATTGTTTCTATGCTTGAATTTATTTCTATAACCTTAATTCCGCCCTCAAGGTATGCATTTGCTATTTCAAGGGCTTTTTGCGGTTCGTCTTCTCTTATAATACCGTATATTCTTGATTTAAAAATTTCTTTAATTGCTTCGCTCATTTTATAGCATATACCTTATTTTCTGTCGTATTTTCTTTAATTTCCAATTCCATATTTTTTAACATAAGCGCAGATATGAGTTTTTTTGTTTCTTCATCTTTTACTGACCAACAAATTTTGCGTTCGGGATATTTGCTAAAAAACTTTGTCGAACACAAAATTGCAGTCCTTGCTGCGTCGAGCAAATTAAGATTACTTATATCTACCACTGCTTTTTGTTCTTGTGTTTTTCTGAGGAAATTTTCTAGATTTTCAATAATTTTTAGCTGCATTTTTTCTTTGATTTTAAATATATTCATTGTTATAGGTTTAATATGTATATTTTTTAATTCGGCGATTATTTGTAATTTTTTATAACAAAATTTAAAATCTAAACCTTTTAGTGTATAATTTTTAAAGATAAGGTTGCGAGGCTAAAATATGCACAATTCCATTACTATTGACACATCAGAACTCATAAACAGTGCAAAAGAGGTTTTTGATATTGAAGCTAATTCTGTCTTGAAACTTAAGGATAGAGTGGGCGACAGTTTTTTGCAAGCTATTGATATAATTTATCAATCAAAAGGAAAAGTAGTTGTTACGGGAATGGGAAAATCAGGTCTTGTTGGTCGCAAAATTGCCTCAACACTTTGCTCTACAGGCACGCCTGCTGTTTTTTTACATCCTGCGGAATCTACACATGGTGACAGTGGAATTATTTCTCGAAATGATGTTGTTATCGCAATTTCTAATAGCGGTGAGACTCAAGAACTTCTAAATCTGCTGCCTTTAATATTGCGTTTTGGAGTACCTTTAATAGGTATTACCGGCGGTTTGAATTCAACACTTGCACAAAAAAGTGATGTTGTATTGGATATTTCCGTAGAAAGAGAAGCATGTCCTTTAAATAAAGCCCCTACGGCTAGTACGACCGTTACTCTTGCAATGGGCGATGCTATTGCTGTTTGTTTGCTAAAAAAACGCGGATTTTCTTATGAGGATTTTCTTCTATATCATCCTTCAGGCTCATTGGGCAAGGGTATTTTGTATAAAGTTGGCGAGCTTATGATTAAAGACGACAGGTTGCCCGTTGCCTCTCAAGATGTTGATTTTAGTGAGGCAATTAAGTTGGTTAGTGAAAAACGTCTTGGAACAGTACTTTTGGTCGATGAAAACTCTAAGCTCAAAGGTGTCTTAACCGATGGTGACATTAGGCGTGCAGTTATAAAGCATCCTGATGCAAGGAACTTAAAAGTGCGTGATGTAATGACTCTAAATCCAAAAACTATTGGCATAAACGAGCTTTGCGCAAAAGCGCTTTCTGTTATGGAAAAATATTCAATCACATCGCTTGCAGTTGTAGATGAAACAAACACCCCAATAGGACTTTTGCATATCCATGACTTACTTCGTGCGGGGGTAGTTTAATGTATAATTCGCTGGATTTAAAATTAAAGGCAAAAAATATAAAACTTGCCGCATTTGATATTGACGGAGTTATGACTGATGGTTCGCTTACGTATTTGCCTGATGGCTCGCAGTCTAAAACTTTTAATGCAAAAGACGGACTGGGGGTTGTAATGCTAAATAAAGCAGGAATAATGACCGCAATTATTACTGCAAAAGAAACAAAAGCTGTATCTGAGCGTGCTAAAACACTTGGAATAACAAAGTTATTTATGAATCAGACAAATAAAATGCTTGCCCTAAATGAGTTGTGTCGAGAGTTTTCCCTTCAATATAATGAAATTATGTACATGGGCGATGATTTACCGGATATCGAAGTATTAAAGTCAGTCGGACTTAGTGTTTGCCCTAATGATGCTGTTGATGAAGTAAAAGAAATTTGTAATATCGTTACATCTAAGAGTGGCGGTCGTGGTGCCGTTAGAGAAATTTGCGATTTTGTACTTTTGGCAAAAGGAATAACTTTTGAAGACCTAAAAAAGCCTTCGCAGCAATAATTTTTTAGATATATTAATTTTTGTTAATATTATTGATTATTTTGTCAATATTTTTTCTCATAAAACCTTTATTAATATAACAATAGTTTAATGAGAGATTTTGTTATGACAGAAGTTGAACTTAATACGATTTTTAATATCGTTTGTGATCCTGAAAAAAACGTATACAGCCTTGATAGTGTTAAAAAAATTCAAGAAGTTCAAAGAATTGCAAGAGTTTTTAATATTGCAAAAGAACAGCGTGCAACTTCAAAACAAATTTCAGCTCGCGCTTTAGTTGCTTTTAAAATGCTTGTAAGCAACAATTAATCGGAATTTTTAACGTAATTTTTAAATTCAACGTAAAGTTCATCAAGAATTTGCGATAATTTTTGAAAACTTAATTGCACAAAGTCTAAAACAGTTGTGTTTGAGCTTTTTACGATATCAAAAGAAACAAGAGACGTATCAATACGCACTTTATATTCGCCGGCATACGCTATTGAAAGTGTTGCTCGAGTATTATCTTTTAGCATAACAAAGCCGGACTTTTCAACTGTTGCTTCGTATTTTGTTTTAACATTTTTAATTTTTGCATTTATGTAATTTTGGTATTTTTCAAAAACAGGCTCAAAAACTATTTTGCATTTTTGCCTGTATGCTTGTCTGTATAGTTTTGATTTTTTCTCGTCGTTGAGCGCAATATCTGTTTTTTGTGCCAACTGCTGCGGATTTATTTTTTTGTCAGGCTCGCTAAGTGGTTGCTTTGCAAGGTTTTTACCCGCATTTGGATCTTTTGAATAAGCACTTGAAGCCACAATAAGAGCATTTGTTTCTTCTTTTGCTTTATTTAGCGCTTCCTGTAAATAATTTTTTGCAATTTCAAATTTCTCGTCTTTTATTTCTAAAACTGAAGCATTTGCCCCGCAGTCTACCCCTAAATTATTGTTAATTCTTTCAAAAACAGGATATACGCCATTTAGTTTTGTTTTTGGCAGAAATATGTAAAATTCGTCTATGTCCTTAATTGCAACGGTATCATTAAGTCTTATCGATTTGTTTATGACTTCCAAAAATTCCTTCGGGTTTTTATAACCTGGGTATTTAGAATCCGGCGCTATAAGTATAATGCAAGCATTTTCTTTATGTGAAATAGCTTGTTCAAATCTGCTTTTTAGGAATTCTTCGCAATATTTTTGAGTATAAACACCTGTGTCGGCTTGAATTACGCCTAATAGCTTCATAAATTCGATTTGTGAGTGCCTGTTGATATTTATTTCATTTTTTTGAATACACCAAATTGTGCGTATTAAAAGCTCATAGTCTTGTGCGGGGTATTTTAAAATATCATTTATGCCTAAATCAAAAGCATCTATTATTGTCTCTCTTGAGCAGTTATCGTCTATAAATAATATAGGTGCCTCTGAAAGAATATTTTCCTGCCTAATTTCTTTAATTAATTTAAGAGCGTCAGGGTTGTCGTTTGCGCAATGGATGATAATAACGTTGGGTAAAGTGTTTTTTAAAAAATCAACAGCTCCGTCAAAAGAGCAATTTGTTATTTTATCTAAATCCCTGAGCAGTACAAGTTTTGAGGTAATTTGCTCAATTTGTTCTTCACTGTTGCTTATTAATGTTATGGTATTGGTAAACCCCATTGGTAACTCCTTTGAAATTTATCTTACAATGAAAAATATTATTTTTCTACTTTTTTAACTTTCTTAAAGAAAATGACAAAGCCTAAAAGTTTTGGTATGCTTTTTTTATGAAAAATAATCACTTTTTATATCTCATTTTAATAATTATTTTGGGACTTTTGCTCCGCCTATGGAATATTGATAAACCTGAGGGAATGTGGAATGACGAGTATTTAACCTGGTCTATCGCTAATTTAAAATTTCCGCAAGACTTTTTTAAGGGCGTTGCAAATAACTGTCATGCCCCTTTGCATTATTTTTACTTAAAAGGTTGGATGGCACTGTTTAAGGATTCAGACATATCCTTAAGATTTTCTTCCCTTGTTCCGGGCGTAATTTCAATTTATACCATGTACCTTTGTGCAAAAGAATATTTGGTTAAAAAACATGGCGAATTATGTGCTTTGGCTGCTGCATTTTTAACAGCCGTAAGTGCTTTTTTAATATATTTTTCCCAAGAAGTAAGAATATATGCTCTTACTTTTTTAATTGCATCAATGGTGCTTTATTATTCGCTTAAGGTGTTTAATAACCCTTCAAACAAAAACTGCTGGTTTTTGACACTTTTTTCTCTGCTTTTGATTTTTGAACATACAATAGGCTTTGTCTTTGTTGCGTTTAATATATGTGCACTCATTGCATTTATGCAGAGAAAGAAAAAAGAAAACAGTTTTGCTAATAATATAATTGCAATTATTATTTTATCTCTGCCTTTGGTACCGTTTTTGTATGGACTTTTTGCTCATCCCAAGTATTTTAGTCAGTGGTGGGCACCGTTTAGCTGGTCAAAATTGTTGTTTTATTTCACTGATTTGTTCTCTCCTGTATTGAAAAACATTTCAAATGCTCCGCCCAGCTTCTTGTCGCAAATTTTTGATAATGCAAGTGTTCACATTGGATTTATAATTTTTGCACTTGTGCCGTCATTTATTTGTTTGGGGCTTGCAATCAAGGCTTTTCAAAACGGAAGGAGAGTTAATTTTTATTTGCTTACGGTCTTTTGTACCACATTTTTAACTGTTGTTATAGCCGCGCTATTTGGCAAATTGATTTTCCTTACAAAATATTTAATTGAATTATATCCAATTTTAATTTTACTTGTGGCTGTAGGTTGGTCGACAATGCAGCTCAAGCCGCTTAAAATTTGTCTTGCTACAATTTTTGCAGTTATAACACTTTTTTATATTGTTGTATCGTATACCTCTCCTGTAAGATTAGTTCGAGAAGAAGGGCAGCGCTTGCCCATTAAAGTACTTGCGGACTTAGGTGTAAAAAAAAACGACAGAGTTTTGTATTTGTATTACCCACCTTCAAGGTTTGAGAAATATGTAAAAGAGGACAATCTTTTTTTTTACGCAAATTCAATAGACAAGTATAATTTCCCCTATATCGTTTACCCTTTGCGCTCTGATACTTATGAAGCCTTTAAAGATGGGAAACGTTTGTATCGAGATGTTTTTTTGTTGAAGTATAACAAAAAGCTTTCAGATTTTTTATATGATAATTATTATTCAAAAATGAAAAAAGGCGACAAAATGTATATCGTCGAGTTAAAAACAGTATCGTTTTTTAATGACGAGAGACTTGAAAACATAGTTTTAGATGCAAAAACATACAAAAGAATTCCGTTTTTGTATCTTGTAACTTCTTATGCTAAAAATTATTCCATAAGAATAAGTACAAAAGAGCTCGACTATAAAGGGCACTATGACAGTGGAAGCTGGCGTGTTCACCTTTTTGAAAAGGTTTAACCTTGATTTTCAACTTTTGTTATAATTCTGTCGATTAAGCCGTACTCCAAAGCTTCTTGAGCTGTCATAAAGTTGTCACGTTCGGTGTCTTTTTTAATTTTTTCGACTTTTTGACCTGTGTGCTCCGCCATAAGCTCGCAAAGCATGGTTTTCATTCTTAAAATTTCTTTTGCTTCAATTTCAATATCGGTTGCTTGACCCTTTGCGCCACCCAAGGGTTGGTGAATCATAATTCTTGAATTAGGAAGGGCAAGGCGTTTGCCTTTTGTACCTCCTGAGAGCAAAAATGCACCCATAGATGCGGCATCACCCAAGCAAATTGTCGAAACATCTGCTTTTATAAGTTTCATTGTGTCGTATATTGCCATACCGGCTGTAATTACGCCACCGGGGGAGTTAATGTAGAGCATAATATCTTTTTCGGGATTTTCACTATCTAACAGTAAAAGTTGTGCTACAACAGAATTTGCAACATCGTCATCAATTTCTGAACCCAAGAAAATAATTCTTTCTCTTAAAAGTCTTGAGAAAATATCAAAAGACCTTTCGCCTCTTGAAGATGATTCTATTACTGTTGGAACGTAGTCTATAATTTTGTATTCGTTCATTTTTTATCCTCTAAAAAATATTACAAGCTTATTATATTATTAAAATTGTTAAAAATTCAACCTTAAATGTTTTTAAATAATTTGTTTGTAGTATAATGTCATTTGGTGGGTGTAAACCCTTGTATGGCAATTAACAAAAGGAAGTTTTGAATATGTATAATGTAGCTATTGTTGGCGGAGGCCCCGCAGGTATTTTTACTGCCCTTGAAATTACTAAATTAAAACCTGATTGGAAAGTTGTTTTAATTGAAAAGGGTTCAAAAATTGAGAACCGTAAATGCCCAATGAGAGAGGGGCTAAAGCAATGTGTAAATTGTAAAAACTGCGGTTTACTTTGCGGATGGGGCGGTGCAGGCGCTTTTTCAGACGGTAAACTTACCCTAACACCTGATGTTGGCGGGCACTTGGTTGATTACATGTCATATAAAGATGTTGAAGATTTAATTGAATATTGTGATCAATTATATTTAGACCATGGTGCAACAGAAGTTGTCTACGGTACTAATAGAGAAGAATTTGCCGACATTGAACGTGCTGCAACTTTAGCTGAATTAAAGCTTGTTCATTCTCCCGTAAGGCACTTAGGGACAGAGCGTTCTTTGCACGTTCTTAAACATATGCAAGACTTTTTAAATGAAAAAATTACAATTATAAACAACCAAAAAGCGGAAAGCCTTATTGTTGAAAACGAACAGGTGAAAGGTTTTGTAACAAATACGGGTGATAAAATCTTAGCTGATTATATAGTTATTGCCCCAGGTAGGGAAGGTGCAGACTGGTTAACACACGAATTTGCCAAAAATAAAATCGGTATGGTAAATAATGCAGTGGATGTCGGTGTTCGTGTCGAACTTCCTGCTGCCGTTATGGAACCTATTACATCAAGACTTTATGAATCAAAATTAATATACCACTCGCCAACTTTTGGTGATGAAGTCAGAACTTTTTGTATGAATCCAAACGGCGAAGTTGTAAATGAAAATTATAACGGTATTTCAACTGTTAACGGGCACTCTTATGCAAGCAAGAAAACCCTCAATACAAACTTTGCACTTTTAGTTTCAAAGAAATTTACCGAACCCTTTAAAGAACCTATTAAATACGGTCAACATATTGCAAGTCTTGCAAATATGCTTGGCGGAGGCATTTTGGTTCAAAGATTTGGTGATTTACTTGACGGCAGACGCTCTACCGCTCAAAGAATTAAAGAAAGTATTATAACACCAACACTTACTTGCGCTACTCCCGGTGATTTGAGCCTGGTGCTTCCATACAGACAACTTTTAAGTATTATTGAAATGCTCTATGCGCTTGATAAAATTGCCCCAGGCGTTGCTTCGAGATACACGCTTTTATATGGTGTAGAGGTTAAGTTCTATTCTGCAAGAGTACTTTTGACAAATGAACTTGAAACACAAGGTGTTAAAAATCTATTTACGATAGGCGATGGCGCGGGTGTAACAAGAGGCTTGATGCAAGCTAGTGCTTCAGGCGTTCATGTTGCGCGTGTAATTGCTTCTAGATAGCACTGTTAAGATAATTGACATCTTAAATAAAAAACTCTAGACTTAAAAAATAAGTTTATAAGGGGAATATATGGAAATTTTTAAAATATGGGCGATTTTAGGTTTTGCATTTCTGTTTATGGAAATTTTAACCCCGTCCATGTTTTTTCTTCCTTTGGGCGGTGCAGCGTTTTTTGCTGCTGTCGCTGCTTTTAAGTATCCTGATAATTATTGGATTCAAGGCGGCATGTTTGCTCTTTTTGCGGTAATTTTCTTTCTTGTAACTCGTCCTTTTATGCGCAGAAAGCCTGAAAAATTTGAACAAACAGGCATTGAGGCAAAATATATAGGACAAAGTGCACAAGTTGTAAAAGATATAGGTGTTCCTAACACCGACGGTGTTGGCACAATTAAAATATACGGAGAAATTTGGCAGGCAAAATCGCTTGACGGTAGTGAAATTAAAGTTGGCGAAATGGTCAAAATTATCAAAAATGACAGCCTGATTATGTTTGTTGAAAAATGTAAGGAGTAAAATATGGTACTGTTCTTAGTTTTTGTTGTACTTGTTGTAGTATTTTTCCTAAGCGGGTTTAAAATTGTTAATCAGGCGCAAGTTATGATAATTGAGCGCTTGGGAAGATTTAATCGAATTTTAAGTCCCGGGTTACAATTTATAATTCCTTTTGTCGACACTGTTCGCGGTGTCCACTGGAAAGATACGGTAAGACTTGCAACAGGCGAACAATATAGTGTTTACAGAACAGTAGATAAAATTGATTTAAGAGAAAGTGTTTTTGACTTCCCTCGTCAAAATGTTATTACAAAGGATAACGTTACAATCTCTATTAATGCGCTTTTATATTTTCAAATCGTAGAGCCAAAAAGTGCGGTGTATGAAATTGAAAATTTACCCGAAGCTATTGAAAAATTAACTCAAACAACACTAAGAAACGTTATCGGTGAAATGGATTTAGATACCACATTTACTTCCAGAGACATTATAAATGAAAAACTAAGAGCAATTTTGGATGATGCTACAAATAAGTGGGGCGTAAAAATTAACAGGGTTGAACTTCAAGATATTATTCCTCCAAGAGAAATTCAAAATGCCATGGAAAAACAAATGAAGGCAGAACGTGACAGACGTGCAGCTATCCTTGAGGCTGAAGGGCTTAAAAAAGCTGCCATTCTTGAAGCTGAAGGTATTAAAGAAAGTCAAATCAATAAAGCTGAAGGTGAAAAACAGGCTGAAATTCTTGTAGCGGAAGGTAAAGCGCAAGCTCGTATCAGAGAAGCAGAAGGTGAAGCGCAAGCTATCAGAAATATTATCGAAGCCTTAAGTAATAACGGTCAGCCTGATAAGTACTTAATTGCAATGAAATATATTGAAACCTTGCAAGAAATGACAAGCGGAAAAGACAATAAAGTTGTTTATATGCCTTATGAAGCAACAGGAATTTTAAGTTCTGTTGACGGTATT
>CALUYC010000088.1 GCA_944324895.1 Candidatus Gastranaerophilales bacterium | reverse complement strand
ATTTTTGCACACAACTCCACCTGATGAAACGCTAAAATACGCTCCATCCGCTATTTTACAGCCACATTTTAGACAAGTTTCAAACTCTGCACCATAACCAATTTGCGCCATAAATTTAAGCTGAAATCTTATTGAGTTTAAAAAAATCTCTGTTTTATTTGAAGAATTTGCAATACCCTCCAGCGCATTATAAAAAAGCTCGTAAATTTTTTCGTTATTTTCAAAATCCTCATCAGAATCAGTACACATAGCATTTATGATTTCGGTTAAATACATTGAATAGGTAAGCTTATCAAGGTTAGAGCGCAATTTATTAAATGTATTCAGTGCTTGAGCCTCACAAATTGTGTCAAAATTTCTGCCGTTTTTAAGCATAATTTTATTTGCCACAAGCATTTGCATCCTAGCGCCGAGTTTAGACTTTGGACGTTTAACACCTTTTGCAATACCCTTTATAAGCCCGTATTGCTTTGAAAACATCACAACAATGTTGTCGTATTCGCCAAGCGGGTACGTTTTTATGTTTATGGCATCTGTTGTAAAACTCTCTTTAATACTTTTCATTAATTTTGTTGGTCACTTGAATTCTTATGTATTCCTGACACAACATTTCAACACTCAAAAAGTTTGAAAGAATTTCTGCATCAGGAAAACTCTTTAAGAATATATTTTTGTAAAACTCTCTCTTGTCATTTTCTTTTGAAAAAAGGTAAACTCTTTTAGGTTTAGAACACTCTGATACTGTTTTTATAAAATCGAAAATAATTTCCTTATTCTCATCTAACGGAGGATTAATAATAATCCAAATGTTTGACTGAACAAAAGCCCTAAAGGCACGCTGCCAAAAAATCGGGTTGCAATCCGGATTATAAGAGTTTATTGCATACAAATCGGGAAAAGCTGCGCTGTCACAGTTAGGACATTGCACAGAAAGCGTTTTTGTCGAAAAATCAGTTTTTAAACTTCTTGAATTACAGTTTGAACACACAAAAATGTTTGAAAGCCCAAGCATTGGTATAAAATCAAATTTATTGCGTGTTTCATTAGTATTGTTATTTATTTTTTTTACAAAAGGAATATCAAAATTAATTTCTTTTTCTACTAAAATTTTTGTTAATTCCTGACTTTGCGAAGTTGTAACAAAAGAAACATCACTTTTTAGGGTTTTAAGCATATTTAAAGCTTTGTCTACATCTAAAATTTTTGTATCCACAAGGTTGTTAAGTACAGCAATTTCTTTTAAAAGATTATAATCATCCTGATTGTTTTGAGATGCAAAAAGCATGTTAAGTCTGTTTCTGTAGTTTTTTATTTCGTTGTAATTAATGTCTTGAGAATTATCATCATAAAAAAGCAAAATTTTATCTTCTTCAACAGGTGTTTCCTTGGGTGTTTGGGGCTGTTGTATTGTCTGAAAATGTTCAAAATCTTGAATTTCACTTAACTTGGGCTCAGGGCCTTTTTCTTCTATTTGCATGCCCTGTTGCGCCATATAATTTTCATATGCTTCGCCTTGAAGCTTAATATCTTCATCTCTTAATTCAATTTGCGTTTGCGGCTCATCTTGAATATTGCCGGAGTTTAAAATTTCTTCTATCGTAGGGCAAAGAATTTCGGTTACTTCAAGAGGAATGTCGGAAGTTTTAACATATTCAAGTATTTGCTCCAACTCTGATAAAAATTCAAACCTGTGTCCTGTGTGGAATTTTTCATGCAATTTATAAGCGCCGTCTTTTAAAAGGTTCATATCTTTTTTTCTGATTGCAACCTCAAGACGTTTTATTGTCATAGATTCTGATTCTGGAAATGGCGCCATTTTTACTCCTTAAAACTATATTAAATCATCGTCATTCATGTTCTTTGCACCGTGGTAAATACCCCTTAACATCTGCTCCATCTCAAGTTTATTGTCACTATAGTCAAGTGCAATGTCTTGGGTTATAAGCCCGTTTTTATAAAGCGCATAAATAGAGGCATTCATGGTAACAAGAGAGGGAGATTTACTTTTTTGCATAAGGGCATAAATATCTTCCAGTTGATTTTTTGAAAGATAATCTAAAACAGCAGGTGTTGCCCCCATAATTTCAACCGCTGCAGCAAGACCACCTTGGGCTTTTGGCAAAAGTTTTTGCGAAACAATGGCCCTTAGGGTACCTATAACTCTTTGTAAAACAAGAGATGAGGAGCCATCTTCAAAAAAACCTAAAATACGATTAAGAGTCTGCACACAAGAATTTGTATGCATTGTAGATAGCACCAAATGCCCTGTTTCAGAAGCCTCAATAGCTGCTTCAAGAGTTTCCCTGTCTCTTATTTCTCCAACCAAAATAACGTCAGGGTCTTGTCTTAGGCCATATTTTATGCCCGATTCAAAACTATCCGTATCAATACCTAAACCCCTTTGTGTAATGAGTGATTTTTTATCGGTATATAAAAACTCAACAGGGTCTTCTATTGTTATGATATGCTTTTGCTGCTCTTTGTTTATTAAATCAACCATAGAGGCAAGTGTTGTGGATTTGCCCGAGCCTGTAGGACCTGTCACAAGAATAATTCCGTTGTTTATTTTGGTAAATTCACTCAAATATTTAGGAAGATTTAGCTCCTCAAGAGTAGGAATATCATAAGGTATAACCCTTAAAGTAAGTTTAGGAAGACCTAAATCTTTGCAATAATTAACTCTATAGCGTGAAAAATTCGGTACTTCATAAGTAAAGTCAACATTGTTAGACAATTTAATTTTTTCAAGAACATCTCTTTTTGCAATTTTTAAAAGAATGCCTTGAAAATCATCATACGTTAAAGGTGACATTGTCGTTCTTAAAATTTTACCATCGACCCTAAGTGAAGGTGATTTTCCTTCTCTGAAGTGCAAATCGGAGGCATTAGCCTTGTGTGCTTTTAACAAAAAATCATCAAAATTGAATTCCAAACTCTTAACCTCCACTACATAAAACAATTATACACTAAAAAATATCTTTTTGCAGCTATAAAAGGGAATAAGCTGTTTTTAGGGCCGTTTGTTAAGAAATGTTACACAAGAAAATCTCTGTGCGCAATTTTTTAAAATAATTTTTTTTTATTAAAGAGTAGGTTAGTTTAAATTTATATTGGAAGGAAGTTTACAATGAGCGCAGTTACAGGTTTAACCGGGTACACTGACTATTCTGCCCTAAATGGCATCGCAGGTTCTTACGGCGGTTTGGGCACAAATTATTCAGTACCTTTATTTAACAATTACAGCGGAATTTACGGCTACTATTACGGTATGGATGTAGATGACGCAAGAGAAAATTTACAAAATAACTATGACTTATCTACTCTACAACAGTCATACAACAACAAGCAAAGTGTTCAATCACTTGATTGGTCACAACTTTGCGCAAATATTTCTACTTTATTGCAACAAGGCAGAACTGATGATGCTATTGTTGAATATAACAAATTGACAAAATCGATGTCAGAAGCATCTCAATATCAAGGTTATAATGAAAGCCAAATAAAAGCTCTTGCACAGAAAATGTACGCTCAAACCATGGGCACAAATTTGGTAGATGACATTGATGTCAATGCATCAAGTTCATTTGTACAAGGTTTAAAAGCAGGTATCCCGATATTTGGTACAATCTTTGCACAAGGTAACTCAAAAGAAGATATGATTTCAGAAGTTACAGGTGTTGAACAATCTAAAGGTTCATCTGTTGCAAAAGGTGCAGGTGCAATAATCGCAGGTATAGGTACAGGTGCTGCGGCAGGTGCAGCTTTAGGACTTTGCGGCGGGCCTTTTGCACCATTAACATCAAGCGCCGGCGCTATTGGCGGAGCTATAATTGGCGGTATAACAGCAATAGGTAAATTAATTTTCAGTTAACAAAAAAGTAAACTTCCTCATAAGCATACAGCTAAGTAAACAACCTAAAAAAGCCCTTAAAGATAATCTTTAAGGGCTTTTGTTTTATATATTCTGCAAGGCTACTTTTGTTCTTCTATTACAGCTTGCGCTGCAGCTAAGCCCTTGCGAGCTTTACTTGCAAAGTGCGAATGCACAATATTGCAAGCGTGCTACTTTTGCTCTTCAATAACCGCTTGAGCAGCTGC
>CALUYC010000087.1 GCA_944324895.1 Candidatus Gastranaerophilales bacterium | reverse complement strand
CAGACTTAAAATCTTTACATAAACTTTCCAGTTTTATAATCAAAGCTTTTTACTTCCGAAGAAAAATAAACTTTGATGAACCATTCCAGTTTATTTAAGCGTTGTTAACGCCGTATTTATAATGTTAACACTTGAATTTTTATTGTCAAGCGTTTTTTCAAAATTATTTTTTTTAACTTTTTAAGTTAAACCGAAGATTTCAGGAACTCTATTTAACTGGTTCCGAAGGGTCTTTAGTTATTCCTGAAATTTTCAATGTGCGTTTGTTCACTCTATTAAATGTACAACTTCAAAAATTTTTTGCAAGTCTTTTTCTTAAGTTGTATTTACAAAAATTAATATTAGGTAAAACCCGCCGCACCAAACACTCTTAGCTTATGACGGAAAAACATTTTTTTTGTTCCGCAAAAAAATTATCTTACTTCACTAACGCCATAATTTATGGCATGCAGATTTTCAATAACAAGATAATTTTCACCTAAATCAATATCCAAAAATGGTTTTTGTATGAAATAAGTAGGGCCACTGCCTGACATTTGCAAACCTAGGTCGTGCATTTTCTTTAATTCGTCATAACTGTCTAAAAGCGCAAATTCTAAATCATTTGGCATGTTTGACATAACAGATAGTTCATCGAATTTTTCGTAAGCATGTTTTGTCGAAATTTTTAAATTTTTAGGTTTTACAAGACTAAGGGAAAAATCGCTAAATTCAAGAGGCGTAATATCATCTCCTTTACCGCGACAAAGACATTTTGAACCTGTCATGCAAAAGTTTAAATCCGAACCCAAAGCGGCACATATGGCATGAATTTGTTTCTTATTTAATACGTTATTATACAATTTATTAAGCGCATAAATAACTCCGGCTGCATTTGTTGAACCGCCCGCAAGTCCTGCACAAACAGGGATATTTTTTTCTATATATATATTTACGTCAAACTTTAAATTTGAAACCTCCATAAACTTTTTTGCGGCTTTATATGCAATATTATTTTCATCATACGGTATTTCGCTGCTTGTACCGCTTAATTTTATTTGTCCGCAACCTTCCAGTATTTCCACATCAATATAGTCAAACAGACTTATTGTTTGCATAATGCTTTCTATTGGATGAAAGCCATCGGAACGCTTTTTGCCCACTTTTAAAGACAAGTTTATTTTTGCAGGTGTTTTAACTCTTATTTTCATTTGTTAAACTCCTCAAGCGCATATGCCAATTTGTTAAAGTCTTGTACAGAAAGCTTTTCGCCCCTTGTGTTAACATCTAGATTTATTTTTTCTAAAGCCTCATTAACACCAAGCATACCGGCTGACAAAAGTGTATTTTTTATATTTTTTTTTTTTGTATTAAAAGCTGCTTTTACCGTCTTTTTTAAAAGCATAGAAGGGTTTTTAACTCTTGGTTTGAAATTATTTTTAATTCTTACAATGGCGGAATCTACCTTGGGAGACGGATAAAAAGAGCGTTTTGAAACATGCCTTATTATTTGAGTATCGCAGAAAAACTGTGAAAGTATGGAGAGCATGCCATATTCTTTATTTTGAGAATTTTCGTTTGCACAAATTCTTTTTGCTACTTCATATTGCACCATAAGGATAATTTCATCTATAAAAGAGCGATTTTTGTTTTGAAAGTCATCAATTTCTCCCAAAAGATGCACAAGTATAGGGCTTGTAATATAATATGGAATATTTGCGACAATTTTTATTTTTTTACCTTCAGGATAAATATCTGCCAAATTAACCTTTAGAATATCTTTTTCAATCAATTTAAAATTTTCTTTATTGCCAAGATTTTTGTTTAAAATTTCAATAGCATCCTTATCTATTTCAACAGCAACAACATCATTAGCAGACTCGACAAGTCTTTCCGTAACAAAACCAAGACCGGGGCCAATTTCAAAAACAGAGTCATTTTCACCAACACAGGACAATATATCATCAATTACTTTTTCATCTACAAGAAAATTTTGCCCCAAACGTTTTTTTGCTCTAAATTGTTTTGCGCGAAAAAAATAATCCATAAATTTATTATACATAAACAATCGGCTAGGTGCCAATTAATTTTGAGTTTGGTAAAATTAAAGCATGTTAAATTACAAAAATGCAAAAGTTACTGAAAAAACTCTTGATTTTGAACAAATAAGGGAGTACTACAAAAATTCTTGCAAAGAAGAATTAAAATTAGGACTTGAATACGAAAGAATTTCCATAAATTCAGCAACTCTAAAGAATGCAGATTATAATTGCATAGAAAAAATTATAAAAAGTTTCGCGCATATAAAAGGTTGGGGGCTTTTGTATGATGAAGGCACTTTAATTGGCGCTATCGGGGAAAATTCTTCTGTTTCACTCGAGCCAGGGTGTCAGTTTGAACTAAGTCTTGAACCTAAAAAAGAAATAACTGAAATTGAAAAAAACACAAAAGAAATTTGTTCACTTATAAATAGAATTGCAAAATTTTACAATGTAGAATTTCTACCAATAGGCATAACTCCATACACTACTTATCAAAATATAAACATTGTTGAAAAACAAAGATATAAAATTATGGCAGAACATCTGCCAAAATACGGCAAATTTGCACCCGTTATGATGAGGGAAACAGCAGGAGTTCAACTTAATATTGACTATAAAAGCGAAGATGATGCAATTAAAAAAATTAAATTATTTTCTTTAATATCACCATTTTTAACAGGTTTTTTTGCAAATTCACCAATAAGAAACAACAAACTTTCAAACTACAAAAGTTTTAGAGCATTAGCATGGAAATATACAGGTAAAGAAAGATGTTCTCTTTTTTATAAGAATATTTTAGACAAGGATGATGCAACTTTTGATGATTACATAAATGCAATTTTAGATGTACCAATGCTCTTTATTGAACGCAATGGGCAAAAAGTTGTCATAGGTTGTAAAATTACATTTAGGGAATTTATGCAAAACGGTTATATGGAATATAGTGCAACAATTAAAGACTACATTTTGCATGCCAGCTTATGCTTTCCTGATGTACGACTTAAAAACTGTATAGAAATCAGAAACCACGACAGCCAAAGCTTGGATATGACACTTGCAATGTGCGCATTTTACAAAGGAATTTTACAAAGCGATTTCGATGAAATTTTTGAACATTTTAGCGAAATTAATTCGCAAGACTTGGACAAGATGGGTTTTTTAGCGGCAAAATACGGTTTAGACTTCAAATATAAAAATTTTAATGCAAAAACTTTTACGAAAAAGCTTTTTGAAATTGCGCATCTAAATTTGAATAATAGCGAAAAACAGTACTTAAAAATAGCATTTGAATTTTTAAACAAAGGCAAATGCACAGCAGATATACTTATTGATAACAATATAAAAAATGCTCAAGATATTTTAAAATATTTTAAAAGGGTTAATAATTGTTAAAAAGTGGCGCAAAATAAGCTAATTTGCTAAAATTTTTATATGTCTAAAGTATTAATAGTATCAGAATTTTCGCATTTTGAGCAGAAAATAGCCGAAGAAATTGAAAAAAACGGCATAGAATGTCTGCTTAGCGAAAAAAATCCCGAAAATATTTTACGTCAGGTTGAAATTTTTGTACCGGATATAATATTAATAGATACAAATTTTGAAAACTGTGAAATTCTCACAAAACAACTTAAAACAAAAACTCAACAACAAAATGTACAAATACTTTTGTTACTGGAAAAAGACAAGGACATTGACTTTTTAAACTTTGCGGACGGTTTTGTTTCAACACCTGTTTGCAACAATATTTTAATACACACAATAAATTCGCATATCAAGATTAAAAAATCCTTAGAACAGCTTGGCGAAAACAACAGAGAACTTGCAAGAAGTTTATATCAGCTCAATGTTTTATATAACACAAGTTCGCAATTTGCAGGAACATTGGATAAAGACAAGCTTTATAACATTATGCTTGAGGCATTGGAAAAAACGTTAAGTTTTGATATTTCTTGCGCGCTTGTTTTTAGTACACAAGGCGATAACAAATTATTTATAAACTCTCTTTGTGAACCTACAGAAAGCTTAAAAGAAGCGCTTGCGCTTAGGGTTGTGTTGGAATACAAAAACCTTTTTGAAAATCAGCCCCTACCACACAAAACAGATTTAGAGGGTATCGAAATAATAAAAAATGTAAAACCTTCACACATACAGAACATTTTTGATTTAAGGGCGCTGAATTACGATTCGCTTTTTGCACCAATTAAAGTAGGAGAGCACTTTTTCGGTGTAATTGAGCTATTTAGAAAAACTCCTTTTACAAAAGAAG
>CALUYC010000086.1 GCA_944324895.1 Candidatus Gastranaerophilales bacterium | reverse complement strand
AGATAGTTAAGCTTTTAAAACAAAAAAACGTTTTTAATGCGTTATATGATGACATGGCTATATAGTATGTCGATTAATATTGAAAGAGTAATTAAAGATTTTCACATAAAACCTGATGAGCCGCTTTCATGCGAGATTAAACCCTATAAAGGAATTAAGCAAAGAGAAGCCGAGATTTTTGCTTTAATTAAAGCAGGATATAATATAGTTGAAATTTCAACAAAAACCGCGCTTTCGCAATATCTTGTCAAGAAATTTGTTAAAATTATCCTTAGTAAATACTATGGAAATTAGAGAGTATTTATGCAGGTTCATGATAGTAATTATTATAATTGAATGCTTAAACAAGATGGAAAAGTTATTTGCGTAAACAAAATAAACATAAAACTTGATAATTGCCTAAAAAAATAGTATCATGCCAAAAAAAATAAAGGAGTTTTATTATATGAAAAAGATGTGCTTATTAATTTCACTGCTCTGCCTTTTTGCAAATTGTGCTAACGCACAAGTATTCAAAGGTCGCGCGGTAGATGAAATATCAACAAAAAACCCGAGTGACACAATAAAAGTTAAAGCACTAAGAGACTTAAATTTAGGTAATGGCGTAATTATAGAAAAAGACTCTATTATTAAGGGTAAAATGACAGAAGTTGTATCCCCTGAAAAATTCCACAAAAACGCAAGTTTTACTTTTATACCAACCGAATACACTGATAAGGATGGTGTTAAACACTTAATTGCAAACGAAGTAAAGGCGACATACAGACAAAAATTAAAACCTGATTTAGAACACTCTGAAATAACATTTGGCGGAAGTTCAGGCTCCGGCCCTTCAGATTCAGGATTTTTGTTCTCACCTTCATACATTACAAATGCCAAAAAAATTGCTAACGGCGAAGGAAGAGAAGTATGGGAAGATTACAAAAACAGAAGTACTCCTTGGGGAAAAGGCGAGGAAATAAATATCAAAGCAGATGAAGTTATTTATTTCAACTTCCCTGATGTAGAATAAATACAATATTTTTAATCAGGAGGTTGCAATGTTTAAAAAAATATTTGGAATTATTATTTGTCTTGCAATTACCGCTATATACTCAAGCGTGTATGCACATGGAACTTTTACTTGGTTTGGCTTAAGAAAAGATAACACTGAAATATACATAAACACTGGTGCACATCCTGAGCCACCACATCCAGCTTGTGATCATCATCCGAAAAAACCTAAACACAAGCCCCCAAAACCAAAACATGAACCACACAAAAAAGGTCCAAAACATCACAGGTGTTTTTGGTGGTGCAAATAAACCAAAGACTATAACAATGCGCCCAAAAGAACCAGCGGCAGGCAAATTATAAAGCCCAAACCATTTCCAATGGCCTTTCCAACACTAACTTTTGCTTTGTAAATATTCAAAGTAACAGCGCCGTTTTGATCCATAGAATAACTATCACTCAACTCATCGCCTTTAATTATATAGTTGAAATTTATATTACATTCCAAAACACCTTTAAAATTTTCAGGTAGAGGCTGAAAATTTTTAATATTTTCCATGACCGCATTTACAGAATTATCGAATTGTTCGTTATTTGTCTTATTGATTATATTTTTATCAACAACTGAACCGTCGCTATTAATTTTAATTTTTAAACTGGTTGTCAGACGCTCTTGGGAAGTTTTCGCATACTCAGGTTTCCAATCTTTTTTAATTTGAGAATTAACACTCTGAAAATAGGTTTCCCAAATCTTGGAATCAATACTCATTGGGTTTTTACTTAAATATTCACACACATTTTTATAGAGTTGTTCATTCAATGAATCAGGCATAATTTTTTCTAAATTTACACCATTATCTTTGCTTGCAAGCAAATTACCTTTACTATCGTACTTATATGTTTGAACAATACAACTTGCGCCCTGAGAACAATCTGACAACATATAGTATTTATATGTATAACCGTTTTTGGAAGATTTAACCCAATAGCTAGCATAATTATTTTTAACAGAAATATTTTCAGTGTCCAACAATGCAGTTTTGCCATTTGCAGCTTTTACATTTGTCCAATCAGAAGCCCAAGAGGGACAAAAAGTAAATATTAAAAGTAAAAAACAAAAAAATAATCTCACTACTATACACCTAATTCAAAATGTCACTTTCAGCCTCATAAACATCGGCATGGTTATAATTGGACGAATTTGTCTTTTGATAATTCGAACCATCGTCATACGAGTTATTGCTACTATAATTGTTTTCACTATATTCGTTAGAATACTCGTTTTGTTCTTGATATTGAGATTCATCTTTCTCGATTACGGTTTCGTTTTTCCAAACATACTCCCCTTTGGTATTAATATAGCCAATAATGTACTTGTTATCAGTTTTTTCTTCAACGCTTGCAAGCCCATTAATAAAAAAACCACCTACAAAATACTTTGGTTCAATTACAATTTTCCCAGTTTTATCTATATAACCATAACTGCTTTGTTCATCCTTACTTACAGCTATATAACCATCAGAATATTTACCAAACAGTTTAAACTCGCTCTTTGCAATTTGTTTACCTTTTTTATCAAATATAACAATTTTACCATTATCAGAAGCAATAATAATACCTTGATTAACAAGAGGAACTACAGAGAATTTCTCTGGCAGAATAAGCTTAAGGTTCTTATCCATAACACCAAATTTTTTACCATCTGTTGAAAAGACGAAAAAATTACTATCATCACAAGTTAACAAAACATTGTACTTTAGTGGCAGTATCTCCTTGCCGACTGAATTAATCAAGCCCGACTTTGAACCCCTATAGGCGACATAAGTATCATTTAAAAAGTAGTAAACTGAATCATAATTCAATACTTTAATAAGCTCGTCTTTTTTGTTTATAACAGAGAACTTACCATTTTTTTCAACAATAGTATAATTACCTATAAAATCATTGGAATACATTCTTGAATATTTTGGATAAATTAAATATTTGCCACTCTTATCTATGTATCCAACCTTATCATCGACTACAACGCGCGCAACACCACTTCTAAAAGAATACGCATCATCATACTTTGGCCATATAACAAACTTACCTTTTTTGTTTACATAACCATATTTATCATTAGATGAAACTGCGGCTAAATTCTCGGAAAATGGTAGAATATTGTCATATTCGAATTTTAATATTTCTTTACCATTGACATCAATCAGACCATAATAGTATGAATTGTCTTTTGCGATGGCAACTTGAGCAACGCCGTCTATAAAGTCAAAAGCACCAACATATTTTGGTTCAATAACGACTTTACCGTTTTTATCTATATATCCAAATTTTATATTAGAATCTTTTTCATTGAAAATTTTAAAACGTGGTTCATTAGAAAATGAAAAATTTAAAATTTCCTTTTTATTTGTACTATCGTCACTAGTCTTATTACACCCACAAAATATAAACAAAGAAATTAATAGTACAGTAAATATACAAAATTTATTCATCTTTATCATTGCCTATAACCTCAGTATTTTGTCTTGTATTTTCTTCAATTTTAATTAATAAAGGTAAGAATAAACACAAAACAAAAAGCAATATTGCTGAGCCAAGAACACTTGCAGTGATAATTTTATTTTGTACGCTCTGCGCTTTAGCTTCTACAACTCTGTTTATTTCACTGTCAAATAAATTGTTGTATTCAAGAAATAAATTAACAAGTACAGATTTTGATGCTTGAACGTTATTCATGTCTATGCCATATTTGTCCTTAATGTAAGCAATACCTTGTTCAAAAAATGGCTTTAAACCTTTTACATACTTATCTTGATACTCTTTATCATATTTTGCAATGTTTGACACGAATAAATCAAAAGCAAAAGGTTTTAAATTTAATTCGTTAATAATTTCTTCTATCTCTTCAGAATACTTCTTCTCAACAGCCTCTTTTGCCAACACTTTTGTTGAAACATATTCGGAAGAATCATGCGAATAATCAGCATCTTGCTGTTCTATCGCTTGAACTACAGTATCAAACTTAGGAATTGAAATATTTGTATTGTCAAATTTTAACAACAATACCGCGCACACAATCATTGTAATAACAAGTAGAACCAAAACTATTGAAGCAAATATTTTTCCAAACTTAAAACCTGCAAACAAAAACTTATCTACAAAATTACTCTTCATACACACCTTCCAAATAAGCTACAACATATTTTAATATAATACATATACATTAATTTTACAAGCAAAATAATTCTTGGAATGCTTGACTGAATTTTGTCAGCAAGTATTTTAGCAATAGAGGATTTTAATTATGATTAAAGACCTAACAAAAGGTGAACCTTTAAAGTTAATACTGCTGTTTTCAATACCACTTTTAATAGGAAATGTATTTCAGCAGCTATACAACATTGCCGACTTGGTTATTGTGGGGCGTCTTTTGGGCGTAGAGGCTTTTGCCTCTGTTGGTGCTGTTGCGCCTTTATTTTTTTTGATAATGTTTATTATAGTTGGGCTTACAAGCGGCTTTACTGTCATCACGGGTCAAAGATTTGGCGCAAAAGATTACGCTGGCGTAAGGAATTCCGTTGTAATATCGACCATACTCAGCCTTGTTGCTACGCTATTTTTTACAATAGTCTGTTCAATCCTAATGCACCCTGTATTACACTTGTTGAATGTACCTCAAAACATATATCATAATGCCTATTGGTACATTGAAATTGTAGTTTTAGGGCTTGTTTCAACAACACTTTACAACCTTCTTGCAAATATAATAAGAGCACTTGGTGACAGTAAAACACCTCTTTACTTTCTTATAATAGCGTCTGTTGCAAATATTTTTCTTGCATTATTTTTTATACAAATATTAAAGCTTGGTGTGGCGGGTTCTGCCATTGCAGTTGTGCTCTCCCAGGGGATCTCCGTTATATTATGTTTGTTTTTTGTAAAGAAAAAATTTCCAATATTACATTTAAAAAAACAAGATTGGCTTATTAAATTTAATGACGACTTTTACAAATCCGCAAGCGAACACTTAAAAGTTGGAATTCCAATGTCGTTACAGTTCTCAATAATAGGTCTTGGGGTCATTGTTATTCAGAGCGTTTGCAATACTTTTGGTTCTAGTGTAATTGCAGCAGTCACTGCTGCACTCAGAATAGAACAAATTGCAACATTGCCGATGATTTCATTCGGCGTAGCACTGGCAACATTTGTTGCGCAAAACTTTGGTGCAAAAAAATTCAGAAGAATAAGAACGGGCGTTATAAGGACGTCACTCCTGAGTGTATTTTTAAGCGTACTAATGGCAATAATCATGCGTTTTTGGGGAGCAGATATAATAAAAGAATTTATCGGCAGTGCAACAGTGCAAGTAATAGAAATTGCACATCAATATTTATTAATAAGCACATTTTTCTATATTTTTCTATCTCAAATTTTTATATACAGAAATGCGCTGCAAGGCATGGGGGAAGTCATTTTTCCACTTGTTGCAAGCGTAGCTGAACTTTTAATGCGAGCCTTCGCAGCAGTTTACTTGGCAATTAAATTCGGCTATATTGGCATGTTCTACTCAGGACCTATAGCATGGGTCAGTGCCTGTTTTATACTGTCATTCGGGTATTTTAGAAGCATTAAGCCGATAGTTTATAAAATTAAGGAAGAAAAAAACTTACTTTAAAAATAATATATGAGGTTCAATCCCAAGAGCTTCAGCTATCATCAAAAGCCTCTTTAGAGAAGGTGCTCGTTTTCCTCTCTCAATTTCTGATAAATATTCAGAAGACAGAGAACATTTCATTGCAAGCTGAACCTGGCTTAAATTCTTTTTATTTCGGTACTTTTTTATATTACTTCTGATTGTCTCGAGTATACCATTTGCCATATTTAAATTTTAGTGGTATTTTATTCATGTTACTCAGGCAAATAGCCTGAATTATGGAGTGAATTTAGATATGAAAACTGTTGGTATTGGAAGCCACAAAGGCTTCACTCTCGCGGAATTATTGGTGTCCGTACTTATTATTTCAATCATTATGGTTGTTTTGGCTCCTGTCATTACCCGAAGGATGAAGGATACATTGACTGTACAAACAGATAATATTAAGGGGTTTGAAATATACACAAACCCCGGAACTTATAGTTTTGATGTACCTATTGGGATAAATACGTTATTTATTCAAGGTTCAGGCGGAGCAGGGGGTGGAGCCGGTGCAACATATGTTGAAAAAGAAACTTCATTTACATCAACTACAAATTGGACTGTGCCAAGTGGAGTTAATCAATTAACATTTACTATTCAAGGCTCAGGCGGTGGCGGTGGCGGAGGTAATGGAGCCGCAAACAGTGGCACAGCTCCAAGCGGTCTTTCTTATACATCATGTTTATATAATGAAATGACACAACTAAGAGGCGCACAGGATGAAAATGATCTTTGCTGGACACCAAAAACATCAACTATAAAAATAAGATACGCTAACAGTGGTGGCTTTGATGCCAACAGAAGTACCATTGCTTTTGGAGAAGAGAAAAAACAAGATGACACATGTTGGCATTATGATGCAAACAATCCTAAATACAGCACATGCCCAAGTACAGCTGGGCTCACATTATGTAAATATGCTGACATCTGTACATATACGGGAGCGGTATATACATGCAGTTACTATAACTACAATAATTTAGCAACTAGCCCGACAGATTCAAACAAGAGACAAGCTATGGAAAATGTATACAGGCTACCAACAAAATATGAACTGCAAAAAATCGCAAATAACCAAACAAATGCACTGTATTGGAACTTAGATGCTCCAAACCGTTTAAATATAGGAATGGCAATTACAATATCCGGATTAACCCCAGTAGATTCTAGACTATTTCTTACGGGCGGATTCCATGCTTGTAATGGTGCCTTGGGTTCGCATTGCGCACCATACTCAATTTGGTCAAATCAAGAAGGTTTTGTATTAAGAGGTATGAATAACAAATATACCGTAGAGGCTATGGAAAAGAACAATACAACCGCCGTTCATTGTGTAAGAGCATTAAAAAGATATAACAACTACTCCGGTGCAGGTGGGGCATCAGGGGCGATTATGGAACAGACAATTAATGTTCTGCCTAAGGATGTTCTTGAGATAACAATAGGTAGTGGTGGTAATGGAGGAAGTGCAAAGAATAACGGATCTCAGGGAGCTACTACAAAGATTGTTCATAAAAGAGGTGGGGTTGAATTAGGAACATATTACG
>CALUYC010000085.1 GCA_944324895.1 Candidatus Gastranaerophilales bacterium | reverse complement strand
TGCTTTTGAGGTTTCTTTAAATAAAACCTGTGTTGCAGGGTGAATTATAACAATTGAGTCCATGTGAATTTCAAGAAAGTCACATCTTCTTGGTGCGCTAGAGGAGTTTTTTCTCATAATATCAGCATTTGTTACAGCCAAAAAACGTCTGTCTTTATCGTTTAAAAGTTCTGTTAATTCACGATTTGCCTTTGTTAACTTGGAAACATGCACAGTTCCCTTAATTTCGTGGTCTTTAGTAAGAATGCAAACCTCTATGGGCATTGTTTGGGTGTTGTCGTTTACCATTTTTAACTCCTTTTATGTAAAATATTATATATTATTTTTTGCACTATGTAAAATTTTTGTGTAAAATTAAAAGGAAATGAAAAAGCTTTTTGCGATAGTTTTATTTTTAGTATTACTTTTTAACATACCGGCGTATGCAGCTAAAAAAGATGCGCTTTTGCAGGTTTCCGACACTACTGTACAAAAGCTTGAGCCTGAGAGTGAATCAGGTGTTGAATATGGTAAACTTTCAAAAAAAGACAGAATAATCGCAAAATCATCAAGAAAAATTGATGCCATATACCCCGGTAGCCGTTCAAATAAGCTTGGTGTATCTTTCCCGGGTAATCGCGGTCCAAACCAACTTGTAATTTATAAAAGAGAATATGGCAGAAGAACACTTACAAACGAATTCGGTAAAGAAGCCGTTGTTGTGGGCGATACTGTTGTACGCTTAACAGGCGCGGATTCTATTATTCCGCATGACGGATTTGTTATAAGCGGGCATGGCAGCGCAAAAAAATGGATTAGCGATAATTTAAAAGTAGGCACAAAAGTTAGAATTGATGCTAAAAATAATGTTTTGCATTCTTTTACCACAATCGACAGTTATCGCTACTGTGCAAAAGTAAAAATTAATGAAGTAGAGCAAATATTAGAAACTACAAAAAAACAGTATAAAAACAGGGACGATAAAAAAGTAAAAGAATACTTAAAACTTGCAAAAAAACAACTTAAACGTTCATGTTCTTCAAACTCAAATGCGGCTTTACAAAGTGCAAAAGATTCAATAGTATCTTCTCAAACGGCGCTGAGTTATACTTTGCCTTATCTAAAAAACGAACTTAAGGGTGTTTGGGTTCGACCTGTTGAAAAGAGCGAATCGGAAGTTGAGCGCACGCTTGATGAAATGGCGCAGCTTGGCATAAATACAGTATTTTTGGAAACTTATTTCCATGGTAAAACAATTTTCCCATCAGAAGTTATGAGAAGCTATGGATTTGAAGGTCAAAACAAAAATTTTAGAGGTTATGATCCTCTTTCTGCTTGGGTAAAAGGTGCACATAAACGTAATATGACACTTCATGTGTGGTTTGAATCTTTCTACATTGGAAACAAACTTCCGCAGGAGGATGCGTATAATATTCTTGCTATAAGACCCGCTTGGGGTAATAGAAACAAGGCTAACAGCGAATCAAACGAGCCTGTAGCACACATCAGCGAGCACAGAGGCTATTTTATAGACCCTGCAAATCCTGAAGTAGTAGACTTTTTAACAAAATTAATTCTTGAAATTTGCGCTAAATATGATATTGATGGCGTAAATTTGGATTATGTAAGATACCCGCTTTCGTCTAAAGCCTCCTCGTCTAATTATGAAGCTTCAAATTGGGGTTATACGCCTTATGCAAGAGAAGAATTTAAAAAGATTTACGGGGTAGATCCCATAACTATCAGTGCAAATTCACAAATGTGGAACAAGTGGGATAATTACAGACAAGACAGAATTACAAAATACGTTGCAAATATTAGAGAAACCCTTAAAGACAGGGGTGTGGTGCTTTCGGCGGTTGTTTTCCCCGATTACAAAACAAGCCTTGAAACTAAACAACAAAACTGGCAAAAATGGAGTTCTTATAACTATGTAGACGCGCTGACACCTTTAATTTTAACTGCGGATTATAATCTTGCAGATAATATGATTGAAGAACTAAAGCGTAAAACTTCATCTAAAACAAAAATTTACCCAGGACTTTTTGTAGGATTTATGGAAGGCGAAAGCGAAGATTTATTAAAACAAATTCATATTATAAGAAATCAAAGGTTACAGGGAGTTGTACTTTTTGACTGGGCTCATATGGATAAAAAATACTCGGATGTTTTAAAAGCTTGCGTATTTGCAAAAGATTGTAACGATAATCAAAACAAATAAAAGCCACGCCCTGCCTATCGTCGCCTAAAATACAAAAATCCCGCCAAAATATCTCCCTTGCAAAATCTCGCACCCGTTAACCTCAACTTAGTGCTGATATGTTTCCATCCTGACACGGTTCGTTGCATAATCGCCGCAAAATCCTGCACCATCAACAATATTTTAACTTTCAATCTGCACCCTAAACGCCTCATAGCAGGCTCTGCACCCGACATAAGCTTTCGGTCGAGGGCTTGCAACACCCCGTGAAGCGTGGCTTTAAAATAATAACACAAATAAGTGTATTTTTTCCATTATTAAATATTATTACAATGTTTATATAAGAATAATATACATGCCGATTTTTTAAAAAAATAGAGGTTATAATATAAACAGAGAATAAAAGGAAGAATATGAGAGTTCTTAGCACTGAAGCAACAACGCCTAACGGCAATAAATACAAAATTTCAAGACTGGGAAGAATAGTTGGCACTAGCGGTTTTGGCTTATATGGGGCGTACGCTGCAAACAAAGCCATGAACTCGGACGAGTTTGTAGATGAACTTACACGTGCCGCTAAAGATGCAGTAAAAAATAAAGTAAATTATTATAAAGGCGCAAGAAAAGTCGGCTTTATAGCCACTGCTACTGCCATAACAGCTCTTTGCGGATTTATAATTGGCGGAGCCTTAGATTTTGCCGTTAACAGATTTTCAAAAAATCAAGCAGACGAAAAGCAAAAAGCATAAATTTGTGTTAAAATAAATATATGTTTAAACCTACGCGTCAGGAGTTTTCTATAAAAGTTTGCCCGAGTGACGAGATTACTCTGCTTGAAAACACCCTCAACTCCATGTCAAAAGAAGGTTGGGATTTATATTCAATTTATGAATCGGATAACGGTTCAAAAATCGTTTATAATTGCATTTTTATGCGCGAGGTTGAAAATATTTATGACGAAGCAGAATTTGAGGATATTTTAGGATTTAAATCTCAAATGGAAAAAATGCTTTATTCTAAAGAGCAACCTTGGGAATTGTGCTTAAATATTCAAAAGAAAATTCGCGAAAGACGTCAAAAAATAGAAGAAATAAAGAAATTTCTTGAAAATGCCAAAGATGACGAACGTGAGTTTTTAAACGAAGAAATTTCAAAAGAAATTGACAAACTAAACAGTTTAAAAAAACAATTAAAAAGTCTTTTATCCCCCTCTAAAATGGCGCAAAATCTTGGAGTAGAAAAGCTTTCAATTAATTTAAGCGAGGAATTGTATCCTTTAAATGATTCCCACAATGTTCATAACTTGTTGGAACAAACCATAAAAGCGCGTCAGGATTTAACTGCCGAATTGGGCTATATAATTCCAAAAGTGCAGTTTATTGAAAATCCTGAGCTTGATGAATATACTTTTACAATTTCAATTCATGCCGTTCCTGTGGTCAGCGCGCAAGCGTACCCTGGGCATTTAATGTATTTTGAAGATGAATTAAATATTGATAAATATCCGAAAAATACTATTAAAACAAAAGATGAGCTAAGTGGCAGAAAAGTTGTTTGGATTGAAGAAAAATATTGCAAAGATTTTTGGACAAAAGGAATTACACCTTGTGAGTACGTGGTTGAGTATTTGAAATATTTTGCGATAAGCCATGTCGGTGAAATATTTGGTTATAGCGATATAAATCGTTATATAGAGCTTGTTTCAGAGCATAATTCTTTCCTTATAGATTCTGTTTTGGGCGATTTTATTACCGTAAGCGAATTAAAGTATATTTTCTGTAATTTAATTCGAGAAAGAGTAAGTGTTAAAGATGTTGTCTTTATTTTTGAAAAGATAAACGATTTTTCAGATGAATCTACAAAGGCAGATTTGCTTGACAAACTGCGTGTTGCGCTTTCTCGTCAAATTTGTTATTCGCTTGCAAATGAAGATAAAGAAATTTTTGGTTATGAAGTATCAGATGAACTTATAAGTATGCTTGAAAGTCAATCTGAAGATGAACAAAACGGTGTTGTAAAAATAGACGGTACTAAATTTGGCAAATATAAAAAGCAACTTGCGCAGGTACTTGAGCAAAAAGCAGTTTTAGTTGCTCCGCAACACTTGCGTCAGCTCTTGTTTATTCTGATTTCGCAAATTTATACAGATATTCCCGTTATTTGTCTTGAAGAAATATCTAGCGAGTTTGAGCTTAAAATTATTGGTAGAATTTAAATTCTGTTTTTAATGATTTTATTTAATTTTAAAAGAGCTGTGTAGGTAGGTAATACAATCAGTTTTTCGCCTATATTTAAAGATTTTAGCGCATAGTCAAAAGTTTTTTTAATATTGTTATCAATAACCATAACACCCGGGTCAATACCTGCGTATTTAAGCCTTAGTGCCATATCATCAGCGCGCGTGCCGGTTATGTAGATTTTATTATTAAATTTTTCAAGAATTTCAAAATCAGCATCCCAAAGCCAGGAAACATCTCTGCCGTCGGCATATTTATCGTTTATTGCAATCATTAATTTTGTGTTTTTGATGTTTTTTAATCCTCTTAAAACTTCGCATGCGCCTGTCGGATTTTTTATAAGATATAAATTAACTTCTTTTCCGCAAATGTTTTCTTTTTGTGCTCTGCCAAAAACAGGTTTATAGTTGTCTAATGCACGAGCGATAATTTTTCTGTCAATACCTGCCAAATAAGCGCAAGTTATTGCGCCTAATGCATTGTAAGCGTTATAAAGACCCGATAAATTCAGCTTATACATTATGTTTTTGTCTTCAAATTTAACGTTTAATATGGAGTAGTTTCTGAAAACTTTAACTTCGGCACTAATGTCGGGTTTTGGTCTTTTTATGTGACAATTACAACTCCAAAGCCCAAGTTGTGAGTAAAATCTTTTTGAATATTTAAGAGGTTTTTTGCAAATTGGGCAGTATATTACCTCAGATGGGCTGTTGGATTTTGCATCAAAATCGCAAAATTCAACATTTTCAAAACCAAAATAAATGACCTTGCGTTTTTTTCTGCCTGCAATCATATCATTTTTTATGTCTTTATCTATATCATAAAGGCTTGGATCATCAGCATTTACAATTATTTTTAAATCAGGATTGAGTCTTATGCCTTCTTGTATTTTCTTTTTTGTTGTGTCCAGTTCGCCGTATCTGTCCAGTTGGTCGCGAAAAAGGTTTGTTACAAGCAAATAATCAAAAATTATATTTTCGAAAGTTTCTCTTAAATACGCCTCATCTGACTCTATTACAAGGTTGTCCACTGTTGCGTTATCGCCGTTTTCTACAAAATTGTTGTAAAGCCCCAGTGCAACGGCGGTTGTAATGCCATTTGGCATATTTGCACCAAGTTCATTGTGAATAACGCTTTTTTGGGCTTCTTTTAATATTTGCGCTAAAAGCCCTGCTGTTGTAGTTTTTCCGTTGGTGCCGGTTATTGCAAATTTGTAAGATGTCACGTATTTTTGTGCTTCTATTAAAAAATCGGGGTAAAATTTTCTTAAATATTTTCCCGGCAAGGACGTGCCCTCAGAGTGCAGTTTTCTTAAAAGCACATAAAATTTATTTGTGTAATTTATTGCTTGTTTAAAATTCATAAAATCGCCTGTCATGCGTATGGAATATTTTTAATACATAAATTATAATACACAAATGGAACAATATATATACATTTTTACAATAATATTGGAATTGATTGTGTTCTCTCAAGCTGCAAGTGCAATAGTTAAGCTTGACAAAAAAGTTGTAGAAATTAACCGTGAGGTTTTGCTATTAAAAGAAGAAATCGAGGTGGGTATAAAAACTTTTAGAAAATTAATTAAAAAGTTTAATAAAGTCGCTTCTTTTATTGTAAAAGTGAAAAAATTTAATATTAAAAAAGTTATACTTATTGGTGTTGATGTTGTTAATCTTTTCTTTTTATTTAAAACCTTCAAGGCATACAGAGGTCTTAGCAAAATAAATTTCTTTAAAAAAGTTTTTTCTTATTCACTTATTAAAGGATTTTTTAAAGTCGCACTAAATAATCTTACAAAATAATTCTATTTTATTTGCTGAAAAGTCTAATCTTTAAATTGCCAATTCGGTTATTTTTTTTGTGTCTTAAAACGGCTAGACTTATAAACAAGAAAGGACATTTAAACAAGGGAGTGTTCAATGCTAGTCGATAAAAGATGTTCACAAAGTGAAGAATGTGTATTTATGGAATTTAGGGATGTTAATAAAGATTACCTTGTATGGTTGGAGGATTTGGCGCTTGAATACCGCTGCAAAGTCGAAAAAAAAGAGTGGCGCTCGAAATACAATAACTATGTTGTTTATGATTACGAGCCTTTTTGCTCTGACGGATTTGAAATAAGCTTGACTTTGTCTTCAAAAAGCGTTTGTTTTTTGAATTTCGTCAGATATTTATATGAAATTAAGGTGCAAACCATAAATTATTTAAACAACTGCATTGCAATTTAGCTTATTTGCATTTGTTTGAATAATTTTATTTATGTATTCGCCGTAATCGTTATTGTATTTTTTTGCAAGATCTGACAATTCTTTTGTGGAGATATAGCCCATTCTCCAAGCTACTTCTTCAATGCAGGCTATTTTCATGCCTGTATTTATCTCCATTGATTTAATAAAGTTTGCAGCTTGCAAAAGACTTTCGAAAGTTCCGGTATCAAGCCAAGCAAAGCCCCTGCCCAAAATTTCCACATCCAGTGCCTGTTTTTCAAGGTAAATATTGTTTAAATCCGTAATCTCTAACTCGCCTCTTTTTGAGGGGTTAAGAGTTTTTGCGTATTCAACAACGTGTTTATCATAAAAATATAAACCTGTTACAGCATAGTTGGAACTCGGATTTTGAGGCTTTTCTTCAATAGATATTGCTCTGTTTCTTTCATCAAATTCTACAACCCCAAAGCGCTGCGGGTCATTTACCGCATAACCAAAGACCGTTGCGCCGGTTGTTTTTTGACCGACTCTTTTTAACATGGAAGAAAATCCAAACCCATGGAAAATATTATCACCCAAAATCAGTGCGCAAGGCTCATTGTTGATGAATTTTTCAGCAATTAAAAAGCTGTCCGCAATACCCCTTGGGACTTCTTGCACCAAGTAGGAAAATTTTACACCAATCTGTTCGCCTGTTCCTAAAACTTTTTCAAAATTTTGACTGTCAAGCGGATTAGTTATGATTAAAATATCCTTAATACCTGCCAAAAGCAGCGTAGTTATAGGATAATAAATCATTGGCTTATCATAAACCGGAAGTAAAATTTTCGATATTGGTAATGACGCAGGGTAAAGTCTTGAACCTGCACCACCTGCAAGAATTATGCCTTTCATCTATTCTTCCTTTTTGTCCTCATCTGTTTTTTGGT
>CALUYC010000084.1 GCA_944324895.1 Candidatus Gastranaerophilales bacterium | reverse complement strand
CTTGGTGATTTTAAGTTGACCATTGCAAAACAAATATTGTATGAAAATCGTGTCAGGTTAAAGTTTTTGATTGACGTTGGGCTGGGATACCTTGTTTTAGCGAGGAACGCTGGAACGCTCTCGGGGGGTGAGGCTCAGCGTATTAGGCTTGCTACTCAAATTGGTTCAGGACTGTCGGGGGTACTCTATGTCTTAGATGAACCATCAATAGGGCTTCATCAAAGAGATAATGATATGTTAATCAACACTCTTGTAAAATTAAGAAACCTTGGAAATACTTTAATTGTTGTTGAACACGATGAAGATACAATTAAGGCCGCTGACTATATTGTTGACATTGGCCCAAAAGCAGGTGTCGGTGGCGGAAATATTGTTGCCTTTGGTACACAAGAAGATATTATAAAATCAAAAGAATCTATTACGGGTAAATATTTAAGCGGTGAGCTTGAAATCCCTGTCCCAAAAGAAAGGCGTCTTGGAAACGGTAACTTTCTTGAAGTTAAAAATGCCCATTTAAATAATTTAAAAAATATCGATGTAAATATACCCTTGGGTAAAATTGTTGCAATAACCGGTGTTTCAGGCAGTGGCAAATCTACTTTGGTAGATGACATTATTAACGAATACGCTATGCACAAACTTCGTTCAAATCGCCCAAAGCCGCAAGGGGTCGATGAAATAAAGGGTTTTGAAAACATTGATAAAATCGTATGTGTCGATCAAAGCCCGATTGGAAGAACTCCTCGTTCAAATCCTGCAACATATACGGATGTTTTTACACACATAAGAGATTTATTTGCCCAAACAAATGAAGCAAAAGTAAGAGGATATAAACAGGGCAGGTTCTCTTTTAACGTAAAAGGCGGAAGATGTGAAAAATGTAAAGGCGATGGCGTTTTAAAAATAGAGATGAACTTTTTATCTGACGTTTATGTTAAATGCGATGTCTGTAAAGGTAAACGATATAATCAAGAAACTCTTGAGGTTAAATACAAAGGAAAAAGTATATCCGATGTGCTTAATATGACAGTAGAAGAAGCATTGGAATTTTTCCAAAATGTGCCAAGAATAGCAACACGCCTACAAACTTTATATGATGTAGGGCTTGATTATATTAAACTCGGTCAAAGTGCAACCACTCTTTCAGGCGGAGAAGCTCAAAGGGTTAAACTTGCGCTTGAATTAAACAAGCGTGCAACGGGAAAAACTCTTTATTTAATGGATGAACCTTCAGTTGGACTTCACTGGTGGGATATAGATAAACTCGTTAAAATTCTTCACCAACTTGCAGACAGTGGTAATACTGTTTTAATTATTGAACATAATTTAGATATTATAAAATGTGCCGATTATATTATTGATCTTGGGCCCGAGGGTGGTGAAGGCGGCGGAGAAATTATTGCAAAAGGTACACCCGAGCAGGTGGCAAAATCTGAAAAGTCCTATACGGGAAAGTATTTAAAAAGACTTTTAAATTAAAACGCGCCTTTTTAAAGGCGCGTTAAATTTTCTATGCCATTACATCAAGAGCTTTGACTCTGATTTTTACTCTGCCTTTTTGCGATCTGTCCACATTTACTATAGATAGCTTCTTCCCTTGCATTGAAGTGCCGTCAAAATAAATTGCAGCCTGTCTTTTTGCTTTTTTAGGCTGCAATAATATTTGTGTCAAATTATGCTGTTTTTTATCACTTGCTTGCAAATCATCACAAGACTGCTTGCTTATGCTTGCGCTATGGGCATTTTCGCCTCTAAGTATAAAGACATCACTTTTTGATGTGTCGAGCGCAATTTTGTTGTCGTTTTGCTTTGGCGTAATCTCTCGGAACAAACTTCGCATTCTATCCTGCGTTTCCTGAGAGCTTATCGGCCCGCTGCTTGTGATTGAGACCGAATGGTTCTTACTTCGAAATGTGATTGGTGGTTTACTCGAGTTCATTGTAACTCGCATAAAGCTTTTTTCCAATTTTTTTTCCTCTTATTTCTTAAGATTAGGTGTATAGTATAACATAAAAAAATTTTTCAAGCATCATATTTTAAAATTATTAATAATTGTTAACATGATTAGTGTTCTGTCTGATAAAAAATATTGAAATTTTGGTCAAAATAGCTTTAAAAGAAAGGAGTTCCCTAATGTGTAAAACTTTTGAGGCTATACATAAACTTGCAAAAAATATGGATTCGGATTCCATTGTTGTGTGGGTCGGTTTAAAAAAAATTTCGGGCAGACTTTATACTTGTGAGGATGGAAAGTGCTTGGATGACATTGTAACTCTGCAAGATGTTGTAGTAGAGGATTGCTCCCATGCTGAAGGTTGTCAGTTTCGTGAATATAAGTGGTTAAATATACCTTCAAGAAAAATTGTAGCTTTTACACTTAAATGTTGCGTAAGATAATTAAAGCATTCTGTTTTCATAGGGCATGGTTTTTTAACTATGCCCCTTTTGTGATAATATATATTTTATGAGTGAACTTTTAATGCCTGCGGGCAATATAGAAAAGATGAAATATGCCTACGCTTACGGTGCGGATGCCTGTTATTTGGGCCTTGTCGATTTTTCGCTTCGTACCATGCGAAAAGGTGAATTAATTACAAGAGAGAATTTGAAATCTGCAATAGAGTGCGCAAATTCTCTAAATAAAAAGGCATATTTAACTTTAAATATTTTTGCATACGATGAGGATATTGAAAATCTTGAAAAAAGCGTTGATGTAATAAAAGACGCAAAGCCGCATGCAATAATATTAAGTGATTTTGGAATATATAACACGGTTAAAAAATATCTTCCCGATATTGATATTCACATTTCAACTCAGACTAATATTTTAAACATAGAAGCGGTCAAATTTTGGCGAGATATGGGTGCAACAAGGGTAATCCTTGCTCGCGAATTGTCTTTAAAACAAATTGAGGCAATTAAAAAAGCTGTTCCGGATATTGAAGTTGAAATTTTTGTACATGGCTCTCAATGTATGTCATACTCGGGACGCTGCCTTTTGAGCGATTATATGACAAAAGGTGAAAGAAAAGCTAACCATGGCGGTTGTGCTCAACCTTGCAGATGGAGTTATAAACTCCTTGAAGAAACTCGCCCCGGTGAATATTATGAAATAGTACAAGATGAAAGAGGCTCGCATATCTTATCTCCAAAGGATTTATGTCTTGTAAGGTATATAAAAGAGCTTCAGAATATCGGAGTTGACTCCTTTAAAGTTGAAGGCAGAACAAAGAGTTTGTATTATGTGAGTGCTGTAACAAAGGTTTATCGTGCAGTTATGGATAGTAAAATTGACACCGATTTTGCTTTTGAAGAATTGAAAAAAGTCGGCAATCGAGGTTTTACAGAGGGCTTTTTTATGGGAGATAATAACTCATCAAGTTACAGTTATGAAATCTCAAAAGGGCTTGCCGGTGCAGATTTTCTATGTATATTTTTAGATAAAAATGAAAATTTGTTTAAGGTTATTATTAAAAATAAAATGCTTTTGGGAGATGAATTTGAAATCATAACTCCAAACTATAGCGCAATGGCTAAAGTCAGCAAAATTATCAATAAAGACGGCGAAACAACGGATGTAGCCAACACTAATGATGAAGTATGGATGGAACTGGACACTGTTGATTTGTGGAAAACACAGTGGCAGTGGGCGCTTGGAAGGACGCTTGGTGTAAAAAATGAGATTGAGGCCTGATGTAAATATAAAATCAATTTACGATATAAATGTCTTTAACTTAAAAGCTTGTGAAATTGAAGCGATATTTTTTGATTTGGATTCCACTGTTATGCGTTCAAAAAGCGGTGTTTTTGAGAAAGAAACGCTTGATTTTTTAAATATGTTGAGAAACCATTTTAAAATTGCAATAATATCTAATAATAAAAATGCGAATTATATTAAAAAAGCGCAAGAACAGGTTTCTTTTCCGGTTATAGGAAGCGCTAAAAAGCCTGATATAAAAGTGTTGTTGAATACTTGTAAAGATATGAACGTTTCCTCTTGTCATTGCGCTTTTGTTGGAGACAGACCCCTGACTGATATACTTTGTGCAAAACGAGCGGGAATGCTTTCTATTTTAGTTGATTCAATTTCTGCAAACAGCGAAAAGAAAATTGTCCGTTTTGTAAGATTTTTGGAACGTTTGAGCATAAAAAAATGAAAGGTTGTTTTTGACCTTTCATTTTTTTATTTAAATAATCATCTATCTTATTATGCCAAAACCCAAGAGTAATGTAGTCAGGATAAAAACTCCGCCCACAATGTAAGTTACTTTGTTTAAGCCTTTTTCTGCACTTTTTTGAGAAGAAAAAAGTTGACTGGCCGAACCTATTGATGCAATGCCATCGCCTTTTGGAGAGTGCAAAAGCACAAGTGCAATAAGTAAAAGTGCTGATATTATTTGAATTACATAGAAAAAAGTTACCATTTTTAAATCCTTATTTTTATAATGAGAATTTATACCATAAACAATTTTTTTTGTCTAATTAATTGAAAGCCAGTAGTTTTTTAAGATTTTACAGTCTTCTTCAATATTTGGGCTTTCGCAAATTATAACCCCTTTAATATCAAATGTTTTAAAAGCTTTTAATAAATCTTTGTAGTTAAAATCACTTTCTTTAAATATCAAATGGTGCTTTTCGCCCTTTTGTGAGTAGGCTATTCCTGCCATATGGGCATGAAAATTTTCTAAAGCCCTGTCCCCTAATCCTTTTGCGATTTTTTCAAATATAGAGCAGAATTCATCATAAGTATTAAAAAGCCCGTTTGTACGAGCGTGTATATGGGCAAAATCTACACAGGGTAAAACATTTTTAAAGTTCTTACATAATTCTATAATCTCGTCAATATCACCCCACTGTGTTCCTTTCCCCGTTGTTTCCGGTCTTATCCAAATATTATTATTTTCTTTTTCAAGAATTTCAACAATTTCATTGTGTTTTTCAAGAATTGTTTTAAAAGTCTTTTCCTTGCTATCACCCATATAAAAGCCGGCATGGTAGACAATAGAATATGCACCAAGCTTATTTGCCATTCTTGCTGTGTCTAAAATTCTTGTAACGCTTGCTTCTTTTTTTTCTTCTTCTTTGGAATTTAAGTTTATATAATATGGGCCATGAGAAGTTAAAATCAGGTTTTTCTTCTTTTTTAATACAATATCCTGAGTTTTTTCGCTCATTCTTACGCCATGAACAAATTCTATTTCAAGACCGTCCAGGTTCATATCTTCGAGTTTTTCAAATGCATCAGAGTAGTCTTTTGCAATAGTTGGTATTCCGGCTGTCAAAAAATTTAGCTTATCCATTAATTAAAATTTTCCCCCACATTTGGTCTGAATACTTTTATAAAATTTTCTGCATCAAAAATTCCCCAACTGCCGCACTGTAAGCATTTTGGGTATATAAAACCGTCTTTTGCTGATATTTCAATAAAATCTCCTTGGATTTTTGTGATAATACCTTGCTCTACATTATGGTTTTGAATTTTATAATCAGTATAAAGAATCCTTACAGGTGCACCTCTGAAGTTTAAAAATGCATTATAAAAAGGATTTGCAGCTCTTACAAGCCGTTCTGTTGCAATAACACCTTGATTTAAATCTATTTTTATATCATTTTGGATTTTTGGCGCTTTTATGTATTGTCCGTCAGGCTGGGGTTTTGAGTTAACCTTGCCTGTATCATTGTAAATATTTAAGACATTTAAAAGCATATCGCTTATCATAAAATTTGTCCGATTAAAAAGTGTGCCGATAGTTTCTTTTTCGCTTACCAAAAAGCCCTTTTGGGCGATAATTTCTCCTGTGTCAAAATTTTCATCTGCAAAATGTAGGGTAACCCCCGTTGTTTTTTCACCGTTATTTATAATATGAAAATACGGGTTTGCGCCGCGATACATTGGAAGAAGGGATGGATGGCAATTAATATATCCCATTTTGGTTGTATTTAAAAAATCTTTGCTTAATTTGTAATTAAAAGAACAAATAACGCCTATGTCAGCATTTTTTTGCGCAATTTTTTCAACTGTTTCATTGTTGTTCGGGCTTTTGTCATATTCAAAGACTTCAAGATTCAAGTTTTTTGCAAATTTAATAAAATTCTGTGCGGTTGGGTTAAAACTGGGCGGAGGAATTACTGCAGACACTTCAAAACCGTCATTTACAATGGAATTAAGACATAATGTTGCCATATCCGGCATTCCGCAGAAAATTATTTTTATTTTTTTAGAACTGCTTTGCAACCATTACCCCCGCTAAAAGTGCCGCTAAAGATAAAATTAAGCTTAGTATAATATATAGCGCCGCTTTTAAAAATTCTCCCGCAAAAAACATATTCCAAACATCGAGTGAAAAAGTTGAAAATGTAGTTAAGCCGCCACAAAAACCGACGGTTAAAAACAATTTTAATTCGTTGGGCACGTTTACTTTTTCCATAAAAAGCAAAAAACCAAAACCCATAATAAAACTGCCGATTATATTAACACTTAATGTGCCCAATGGAAAACAACTGCATAGCTTTGAACAAGCTAAGCCCGTTAAATAACGGCTTGTTGCACCAAAGCCCCCTCCTAAAAATATCGCTAATAATTTCAACATATAATTATATTAACACAACATATGAAATTTGAAGTAATGTAACAAATTTAAAACAATAAAAATTTAGTGTTGACGTCAGATTTTGTTTGTAATAAGTTTATTGATACTGAAAGAAACTAGAAGAAGTAAGGCAAATATGACTACAACAGCAAAAAGACAAAGAATAAGAGTATGCCTGAAAGCTTACGACCATCAGTTAATTGATTTAAGTGCTCAAAAAATCGTTGACACTGCAAAAAGAACTGACGCAAGCGTATCGGGTCCTATCCCTCTGCCTACAAAACGCAGAGTATACTGTGTTCTTCGTTCGCCTCACGTAGATAAAAAATCTCGTGAACACTTTGAAATGAGAACACACAAAAGAATCATAGATATCTATGATCCTACACAACAAACAACTGAAGAATTAACAAGAATGGACTTGCCCTCAGGCGTGGACATCGAAATTAAACTTTAGTTAGAAGCTTTAGCACAATCAAAAATTGAATATTGAATGTGATCTGGCAAATAGGCAGAGTTTAAATTTAAACAAAGCCAAAAGTGAAACAACCGAGAACGCAAGCTCTCACAACAGAAAGGTAGAAAATGACATTAGGTGTTATTGGACAAAAACTTGGAATGACACAAATTTATAACG
>CALUYC010000083.1 GCA_944324895.1 Candidatus Gastranaerophilales bacterium | reverse complement strand
TTTTCTATTGTTAGACATTAAGTAACAAATGCCTAAAATGACAATAATCCCAATAATTCCGACAAATCTGTGCATATTCACCAGCCTTTTTTCTGATTATATCAAAAAAAAGTTCTGATGCAAAAAGATAAAGCAATTTGCTCATCGCCTGTCATTTACTTACCTTGACTTGCCATATTGGAGCTTCACACACCAAAGGCTCACTCGCTCTCAAGCAGTGCAGCCGCACTAGCTTTCGAGCTTCGTTCGCATAAAAAAGCGAGCCGACAAACATTTTGAACCCGTCCAAAAATCTTTTATCGCAACCCCGAATATAGATGACAGGTAGTTTTATCGACTCACATATATAATGATACACTATTTTTCATGCCGTTTTATCGCCCGCAGGTATTAATACAAAAGAATTAATTTTGAAAATTATTATAGAAATAATTAATAATATAATTTGCACACAAAAGCCCGCTTAGCGCGGGTACTATAGGGGTTGATGCAGGGGTAAATTTTGTAAGTTCAATTTCCTCTCCGCTATTTTTTACTATTTTTTCAATATTTTTAACTTTCTGTAAAGATTTTGGACGCTCATCACTCCAAACAACGGGCAAATTTGTCTCAATTCCTTCTTTTTTAAGACGCGAAATAACGTTTTTTGTAAAAGTGCATTTTGAATTAATCTGAGAAACATCACTTACCCTTAACCTTGACGCATCAATTCTGTTGCCTGCACCAAAAGAAGTTATTATGTTAATTTTCCTGTCATGGCAGTATTTTATAAGAGAAATTTTAGCTCTTAGGGTATCTATTGCATCAAGTACAAAGTCAAAATTCTGCGAAAAATATTGCTCGTTTTGTTCCCCGTCATAAAAATCATCATAAATTTTTAAAGTGACATCAGGATTAATATCTTTTAATCTTTTTTCAAAAACAAGTGTCTTTTTTTGACCTACTGTAGAATTAAAGGCAATTATTTGCCTATTAATATTGCTTTTTGAAACAGTATCAAAATCAACAAGGCAAAAATGGCCAATACCGGCTCTACATAGGGCTTCTATCGCATATCCGCCAACACCGCCAAGCCCAAAAACAGCAATATTCAAGTTTTTAAGAAAATCTTGAAAATCTTTTCCCCAATACATTTCATTTCTGGAAAAAATCACATCCATCAGCCTTTTACAGCCCCTTCGTTTTGTCCCGAAATAAAATATTTTTGTAAAGATATAAAAAATATCATAATAGGAACTATTGAAACCATAGAACCTGCTGCAATAAGCCTGTAGTTTGCGCTAAATGCGCCCTGCAAGTTATTTATACCAACAGGCAGAGTAAAAAGAGTTTCTTTTGTCAAAACAATGCTGGGCCACAAAAACTCACCCCAACTACCTATAAAAGTAAAAATTGCAAGAACCGCAAGAGAGGGTTTTATCATTGGCAAAAGTATTTCAAAGAATATCTGCCAAGAATTACACCCGTCAACAACGGCGCTTTCTTCAAGCTCTTTTGGAATAGTCAAAAATGCCTGTCTTAAAAGAAATATACCAAAAGCATTCACTGCAAAGGGCGCTATCATGCCGATATACCCAGGTACAATGCCAAAGGAATCAACCAAATTAAGCTTTAAGGTTATTATGTAAACAGGCAACATTATTGCTTGAAAAGGCACCATAATAGTTGCAAGTACTGCAAAGAATACAAGTTTTTTACCGAAAAATTCCATTCTAGCTAAAGGATACGCTGCCATAGCAGACAAAATAAGATTTAAAACAACCGTAAAAAATGCAACAATGAAACTGTTTAGCACATATTTTAAAATCGGTACAAGTCTTAAAACTTCGCTAAAATTATCCAAAGTAGGCTGTTGAGGTAAAAATACGGGCGGATATTGGAAAATATTTTCTCCTGCACCTTTTAGCGCTGTTGACAATAACCATAAGAAAGGTAGCAGCGACAAGACGCAAACTGTTATTAAAATTGTATGTGCAAAAAAACCTTTGAAGAAATTTTTAATCACAATCCGTATTTTTTCCTTTCAAATACAAAAATATTAATTAATGAAAATGCCATAACAACAACAAGCAAGATAACAGATGCCGCACTTGCAAGTCCTAAATCTAAATTTTCAAAAGCCTTTTCATAAATATAGTAAACTATTGTTTTTGTTGAATCTAAAGGGCCGCCTCGTGTCATAACATAAATTTCAACAAAAACCTTAAGTGCCGATATTGAACTTATTGTTGTAACAAGTGCAATCACAGGCATTATATGCGGAACAGTAACACACATATGTTTTTGCCATTCATTTGCACCGTCAACCTCTGCTGCTTCATACAACTCTTTTGGCACGCTCATTAATGCTGATAAATAAATCATCATATAATATCCGACACCTTTAAAAATTGTTACCAGTGCAACTGAAAACATTGCAAATCTTGGGTCAGACAACCAGCCTATTGAAGGCAGGTGAAGAACATTTAAAAAATAGTTCAATAAACCCTCGGGTGCATATAGCCACTTAAAAGCTATTGCAACAACAACTATCGAAACAACAACAGGAAGGTAGATTATAAGTTTATATAATGTTTTGAAACGTATTTTTGAATTTAATACAACCGCTAAAAACAGCGGGAAAATTACAAGAAACGGAACACACAAAACCAAAAAATAAAACGTATTTAAAATGGTTTTTAAAAACTGCGGATTTTTTATAAGAAAAACATAATTAGCCCATGATGCTAATTGCGGATTATAAATATCCTTGGAATAATCAAAAAAGCTTAATTGCAAAGTCTGAAAAAACGGGATAAAAAAGAATACCGCAAGAACAATAAAAGCGGGAATTAAAAAGAAATAAGGTGTTAAACGAAAAATAAAACTCATCAAATAAATAATAAATGAATGAGAAAGAAAATTCAATTTATATGCAAAAATTGTAAAAAATATGTTAAAATAATTATGGAAAGCATATAAATGTGGCAAGATTTTTTGTGTTTAGGTTTTGTATATGTGAAGGAGGCATGACGTGATTCAACCGATTAAAATGAAACCACAAAATACAACAAGTTTTTCTGGTTTAAAAAAATCTATCAATGACCCTCTTGATTCAAGAAGTGCATATTCAAAAGTACTTGAAGATAACAAACAAACATTAAAAAATGAATCCTTAAAATTTGAAATGGGTGCTCGCCCACAAAATAATACAAAATTAGATTTTAAGGGATAAGTCAAGATAACTTAAAAACAAGCGCCTTAAGCGCTTTTTTTATTGTCTGTAAATTAAATGAAAAAATAATTTTAAAAATTAATTTCTTTGTGTTCATAGGGTTTAATCTTGCACAAAAATATGAATAATTTTTAAATATAAAATCAAGCATGTCTGCGTGTAAATTTTTATTCCACTTAATGAGTTTTTTTACAGATTCAGGCTTTAGATAACGAAAATCGCCAATTATAGGATTAGTGCCAAAACAGTTGTTTCTATGCCTTCTGTAGGCAAAAAGCGGTCTTGAAACTACGGCGCTTGAACCAATTAAATGTAAAAAAGAGAAAATAAACTTATCTGCACCTGTTTTGTAATTTTGCACATTCTTAAACAAAAGCAAAAAATCCAGTGCGCTTTTTCTCATCATTGCAGAGGTTGAAGGATTCCAACACCAGGTACCAAAAGGACATTTTTTATTTGGAATTTTTTTGACTTCAAAATCATCAAAATCAGTATTAAAAATTTTATCTGCAGACAGTTTTTTATATACTCCGCCTGTGTTTTTAAATGTAGGCGAAGCAAGAGAATTTAAACAATGAATGGTTGAATTTTCATCTATTTCTATTTGTGCGGCACTCACAAAAGCAACACTTGTTGACATATGTGCTTGCAAAAGTACGGATAGATAATCTTCAAGCAATACATCATCTGCATCAATCATGCAAACAAATTCACCGCGGGCAACCTTTAATCCTAATAAAAATGAGCCCATCTGCCCTTCGTTTTCCTGAGTTTCAATGACTCTAATATCATTTGAATTAAAGAATTTAAGAACAGAGTTTTTATTTTTAAAATTTTTTTCAATAATTTCTTTTGTTTTTTCGTCAGAAAAATCGTCAACAATTATAATTTCAAAATTTTTATAAGTTTGATTTTCAATACTTTTAATGCACTCGGGTAAATATTGACCCAAATTGTGACATGTGACAATTAAACTTACAAGTGGTTTTTTAAATTCTCTCATAGGGTTATTTTAGCATTTTTTTTGCTGGTTGAAATAAACTATAAAGCGTATTTGAAAAAAAGTATTGATTATTTTTTTTGTGTTTGATAGTATTAATTCTGTTGAAGGTTTTTGGCCTTTTGAAAATTTAATATGGGGGATTAGCTCAGTCCTGTAAAGCATTTAGCTTTACGAAACTTGTATAAGCACCGTTGGTGCTCTACCAAGTGAGCAAATTGAAAATTTAATATGGGGGATTAGCTCAGTTGGTAGAGCACCTGCTTTGCACGCAGGGGGTCAGGAGTTCGAGCCTCCTATCCTCCAAATTTAATCAAGAGCCTAAGAAGGCTCTTTTTTAGTGCATAAACATGCTATAAATTAATAGAACAATGATAATAAAGGAACAGGGGCCAAAAGGTAAAACGTGTTTACAATAGGTTAAATAAATTTTTGCATAAATGTTATATAAAAATTATTTCAAAATGTAACAATTTATAAAACAATATAGCATTTTACTGTTGATAAAAAACTTTATTACATTATACGAAGTTTTTTGGGAGTACATAAATGTCAGTTCAACCCGTACAAAGCGAAATTTACACAAGAACACAATTAGAAACAAGTTATAACAATGAAGAAACAAATACCGATGAGAGTATTTTTGACAAGTTTACGGACTGGTACAACGATAACGAATGCACGGATAATGCAGACAATGGAAAAATCGGTGTGGATGAATTTGCCGAAGAATATGCTAAAGGTCTGTTTTGCGGAATTATAGACACAGCAGTTGAACATCCTATACTTACAGGTTTAACAATAGCCGGCGGTGTTGCAGCAACAATTTTAACAGGCGGAGCTATTGCACCGGTTCTTATAGGCGCAGGAGTGCTCGGTTCGGGCATATCTATCGGAAAAGGCGTATATGATTATGCAACTGCGGAAAGTGATGCTGAGGCAAAAAATGCTGCAAGACAAATGGGTACAGGCACAACCGGTATACTTCTTTCGGTATTTGGAGCAAAATCAGCATTAAAATCAGCAAACATAGCAGGTGTTAAAAGTGCAGCAGGAGCGCAAGATATGAACGCAATTCAAGCAACTGCTCAATGTATAAAATCAATTCCCGAGGCTCTACAAGTTAGTGCAACAAACGCAAAAGGCAATTTGGTAACTTTTGCAACAGGAATCGTGCAAA
>CALUYC010000082.1 GCA_944324895.1 Candidatus Gastranaerophilales bacterium | reverse complement strand
AATAACTGGTGTGTTAAAAATAACATCAAGCTTGTGGTTGTTGTGCCACCCGATAAAAACAGGGTTTATGGCGAGTATTACCCCCCATATATTAGGAAAGTAAACCCAAAAAGCAGGGTAGAGCTTTTAAAAGAGTACTTGGACAGTAATTCTAAAATAAGAATTATTTATCCTGTAGAGCAGATGCAAGTTTTTAAAAGTCAAAATAACGAACTTCTGTACTATTATACCGATACTCACTGGACACAAAGCGGTTCATACATCACCTATGAACAAATAATGAATTGTATTAAACAAAAATACCCATATGTCCGGCAGATTGATAACTCTAAATTATTGGTTAAAAAAATGACTCATAAAGAAAAGTTTGGAACAAACGGAGATATAGTGAATGGTTTAGATGCGAAAGACATTAGTCAATTTTCACATGAGTATATATTTTATGAAGATTGTCCAAAAATTTATCGACCAAGAAAATATAATAAAAAAGTTGCTATTTTAGGCGATTCTTTTTCAACAGAAATTTATAATTGGTTAAGCAAGAGTTTTGATACAAAGCGTTTTTGGTATAATGAAACTCCTGATTTATTAGACAATTTTTCTATGAAACTATGGGAAGATAAGATACTAAGTTATAAACCTGATATTCTTGTTGTTGAATTTGTAGAAAGACATTCGCACAAGTTGTTGGACTTATATAAGGAATAATTATGTTATTTAGTTCATTAGTTTTTATATTTGTATTTTTGCCAATAGTAGTCACCCTGTATTATTTATCTCCGCGCAGGTTTAAAAATTTAATTTTGCTAATTTCAAGCATAATTTTCTATGTTTGGGGCGAGCCTGTTTATGTGCTAATTATGTTGGGGACGATTTTAATTAACTACATAGGCGCTATTGTTGTTGATAAAATAAAATTATTGCCATATAAGAGACTTGCCTTGGGTTTTACCGTTGCAGCCGATTTATTAATATTATTTTATTTTAAATATTTTAACTTTTTTGCGGAAAATATTAATAAGTATTTACATGGAAATATAGATTTTATTTATGTGATTATGCCGATTGGCATTTCTTTTTACACTTTTCAAGCTATTTCTTATGTTATTGATGTTTTTAGAGGTGAAGTTAAAGCTCAGAAAAATATAGAAAAACTTGCCCTTTTTATAACGTTTTTCCCGCAATTAATTGCGGGGCCTATTGTGAAGTATCATGATATCTACGAACAAATTGAAAACAGAAAAGAAACAATTAAAGATTTTATTTTTGGTGTAAAGCGTTTTATAATTGGTCTTTCGAAAAAAGTTATTATTGCAAATACTATGGCAGAGATTGCAGATTCTATTTTTGTAGCCGGAGTAAGCGAACACACTATGCTTGTTGCATGGCTTGGAATTATTGCCTATACCTTGCAAATTTATTTTGATTTTTCAGGATATTCGGATATGGCAATAGGATTGGGCAGGATGTTTGGTTTTAGAATACTTGAAAACTTTAATTTTCCATATATTTCAAAGACAATTACTGAATTTTGGAGAAGGTGGCATATTTCGCTTTCCACTTGGTTTAAAATGTACCTTTATATACCTTTGGGTGGGAATAGAAAAGGAATTATAAGGACTTGCATTAACCTTTTTGTTGTGTTTTTAGTTACCGGTTTTTGGCATGGAGCTGCTTGGGTGTTTATATTGTGGGGTTTATGGCATGGATTGTTTATTATATTTGAAAAAATTACAGGGTTGGCAAAAAAAGAGCTTAAGCCAGCGCAATCTGCTATAGCGCATATTTATGCTTTGTTTGCAGTAATTGTAGGATGGGTATTTTTCCGCTCGGAATCACTAAATTATGCCTTAGGCTATATTTCCTCTATGTTTAATTTTTCTACCCTTGTTCCGTCATTTTGGGAGCTTGGGGAATACCTTGATAACTATAAAGTTCTTATGATTATTTTTGGAATTATAGGTTCAACAGGCGTTATGAAAAATATAATAGAGTTCGGAGAAGTTAATAACATAAGAAAATCTATTGTTAATACTTATCTTGCGGCGTTATTTTTATGGTGTTGGTGTTTGCTTGCTGCATCTACATATAACCCGTTTATTTATTTTAGATTTTAAAAAATACCTCCTTTTGGGAGGTATTTTGGTTTAATAATATATTTTTTAGTCTTCTTTAATTGTAAGTGTTGAAGCGCAGGCAAGAATCAACATAAACGCCCCGACCAAAAATGCGTATTCATAGTGATTGTTTGGCATATTATTTATTGTTGTTGTAGAAATATTTATAAACCACGCCAAAACCGTACATACAAGAATTTGCGGAGCTGCGATGAATATGTTAAAAATGCCCATAACGGCGCCTTCAGTACCTTCTTTTATATATTTTGAAAGCATAGCAAAAGGAAGTGCTAAAATGCTTGCCCAACCGATGCCTGCAAGTGACATAGCAGCTATTGTTGATATTGTATTTGGCAGGTATGTAAGTAAGACATAAGCCAAAGCCATTAACAAAAGACATACAAAGTGCACTTTTTTATTGCCAAAGCGTTCTGCAAGCTTGCCTATAGGGATTGCTATAATAAAACAAATCAAGTTAAATGCTGCAAAGCATATTGATGAAAAATTCTGACCGCTCATAACAAGCGTATCATACGTTCCTTGAAATTCCTGCGGAATTGCTGTCAAATCGGGCACTTGATATAATACATGTATTACGTATTGAGTAAAGAATATATTTAAACTCATTACCCCAATCCAGGAAAAGAATTGAATCGTGCAGATTTTGCCAACTTCAGGAGAAAGTGCAAAAAAGTCTTTTAAATTTTCAAAAAATGATTTTTTAATTTCTTCTTTTGCGTTTTCTTCTTCAACCTTAAGCTCTGCTTTTGAGATTTTTCTTTCTTTAATTGTAAGACAAGTCCAGCTCATACCAAGTAAAAACGCTATTGCTGCCATATAAAATTGGGCAGATGTTGACATTTGATAATTAAAAACATATTTTAGGACAGGTGCAGTAGCAGCTGCAATAACAGAACCTAAGCCTATTGCAAAACTAAGATAAGAGTTTGCAAGTGCATGCTGTTCTTTTGGCATATTATCGGGAATTAAAGCGCGATAAGGGCCTTGCGCCGCATTAACACAGGCGTCAATTACCCATATCATAATTGCTGCAATAAAAAGCGCACTCCACCAGGGCGCATTTTGCCCGAAAAGCGAAGCTATATTTTGCGAATTAGGAAGTAAGAAAAGCCCAATAGCGCCAAGAATTGCACCGCCCATAAGATATGGCAAACGCCTGCCAAAAGGGGTTTCAGTGTTATCGCTAAGCGCACCGATTATAGGTTGAACTACAATTCCCGTAAATGGCCCTGCAAGCCAAATTAAGCCAAAAAGCAGCGGACTTGCGCCAAAAGATTCAGTTAAAGGGCCTGATAAAATAATTCTCATTTGCCAAGCAAATTGCAGCCCAAAAAAACCTATACAGAAATTCAACAGTTGAGATGTGTTGAATTTCTTAAAATTTTCCACTTCCATTAATAAAAATCTCCTTAATACGCGTTTAGTATATTTATTTTACATTAGAATATATTAATTGTAAAATTTAATTATGAAGTTTTTGAGTAGAGGATTTTTAATCTTTATAGCCTTTTTGATGTTTTTTACTCCCGTTTTGGCACAGGAAGAAAAAACAACAATTCGCGTTGGCATTTCAAATCAGAGTTTTTCAACGTATGAACATAACAGTGCAAAATTTTCTTCACCAAATGAAATTCTTATCGTTGATTTGGCGTCTAATTCTCAGTTTAAAGTTGATGCCGCTAAAGTATTGAATATTAAAATTTCAGACAGTAATTTTAAAATTTTATCTGATGGCGAAGTATTAACAAAAGAGGCAAAAGGCCCTTTGGTTTTAACTCCGAAAGAAAAAATCGCAATAGTTGAACTAAACAGAAAGGGTTCTCCTGCGTATTATTCCGGCCTTATAGAATTAAAATCTACAAAGCCTGATAAGTTTAATATTATAAATGTGCTTGACTTGCAAACTTATCTAAAGGGTGTTGTTCCTAACGAAATGCCTGTTTCGTTCGGTTTAGAGGCCCTTAAAGCACAGGCGGTTGCTGCGAGAAACTATGCAAACCGTCCGCAAAATGCATACAAAAACTATGATATTTGTGATTCTACTGCATGTCAGGTTTATTATGGCGTAAATTCGCAAAAAGAAATTTCCAACAAGGCAGTTGATGAGACAAAAGGCATTTTTGCAATGTATAAAGATGAACCTATACTTGCTTTGTACTCATCTACCGCAGGCGGTATAAGTGAAGATTGGAAAAATGTTTATGCTCTAAATCAATCAAATGCAGCGCCAAAGCCTTACTTGGTTTCTGTTTGTGATGACCCTAACCAAAAGTTTTTAACAACCGAAAAAGAAGTCAGGGATTTTTATTCAAACAAAACTTTATCTTATGATATAAAATCTCCGCGTTACAGGTGGATAGTTGAGTGGGAAACCCCCGAGCTGGAGGCTGTTTTAAATAAAACTCTACTTGAACAATCTCGTGCAGGTTTGGTTGAACCAAAGTTTGACGGCAGCTATACACTAGAGGGCCTTAAAGATATTAAAGTTTTAAAAAGAGGCAACTCGGGTAAAGCTTTAGAAATTGAAATTGTTTTTAAAAACGGAACTTTTAAAGTTATGCGCGAACTTGGAATAAGGCGAGTTTTAAAGAAAAATAATTCAATGCTTGCAAGTGCTAACTTTTTTGTGGATAAAACAGAAGTTAGAGCAGAAAAAAACCAAGAGCAGGAAAAAGAGAACCAGGCAATCTTTAATTTTGAAAAATTTATTCATCCTGACGAAAGCAAAGTGGAAAAGTTTGTTCTTACAGGCGGAGGTTTCGGGCATGGAGTGGGCATGAGCCAATATGGTGCTGGTTATATGGCACAACTTGGCAAAAAATATGATGAAATTTTAAAACATTACTACAGTGGAATTACTCTTGGCACAATGCAAAAGCAAGTAGTCTATAACCCATATAATCTTGAATATAAAACAGAGTTTTACTATCAAAAATCCTCAGGGCAAAATGTTATTTTAAAAGTAGTAAATCCTAAGAGGGTTTCAAGTCTTAATTTTAAAATAAATGAACATGACTTTAATCCTGATATGTCAGGATATAGTGCAAAAACTTTAGGTATGGATATTACAAAGTATCTTGTTAACGGTGTAAATCAGGTTGTATTTTTACCTTTAAGTGAAAAAGACAAATCAAAAACAATAACATTTCAAATAGAGATAGGAAATAAAATTGGCAAATGAGTGTGCAAATACGCCAAAAAAGGGCGAAGGTTTATTAAAAGCTGCATGGTGGATTGCAGTTATTATATTTTTATCTAAAGTAGCGGGTTTTTTAAGAGATATTGTTGTCGCTAATTTTTACGGCGCCAGCATTGTATCCGACGCTTACTTTTTTGCTTATCAAATACCTGCCCTTGTAATTGTAATACTAGGCGGAGTGGGCGGCCCGTTTCATTCAGCAACGGTTGCTGTTTTCTCAAAACTTGTTAAAGATTTTTCAAAAAAACCAAATCCTGAGATAAAAAAACTTTTTAACACATTTGAAACGTTTTCAATATTAATATTTTTAGTACTTTCGCTTTTGTGTTTCTTTTTCCCCCGCCAAATAATGAGTATTATTATTAATAATCCTGAAACTCCCGAACTTTTAAATCTTGCTGCTTATCATTTAAAAATTATGTCACCAATGCTTGTTATGGGTTCGGTTTTAGGTTTATATTATGGTATTTTGGTTACATATAAACATTTTTTATTGCCAAATATTTCACCTTCAATGGTATCTTTTGGAATAATTATTGTCCTTTTGATTGCAAAGGGAGACCACAATGGGTTTTATCTTGCCCTTGGTACTACAATAGGCTGTTTTATGCAATTAATTGTGCAATCCCCTGCTGTAAGGCATTTGGGATATGGTTTTAAACCTTCTTTTGATTTTTTAAAGAATAAAAATTTTAATGAGCTCTTAGAACTTTTGTTTCCGGCGTTTTTAAGTTCTACAATAGGACAGCTTGGCGTTTATGTTGATATGTTCTTTTCATCTGGCTTAAAAGAGGGCGCTTGGACTGCTTTTGGTTTTGCAAACAGAATTTTTCAGTTTCCGGTAGGGCTATTATTAAGTGCAATTTTAGTTCCTCTGTTTCCTTTGTTTTCAAGACTTGTTGCACAAAAAGACTATGACGGTGTAAGGCACTACTTTACAAAAGGTGTAGGGTCGCTTATTTTTGTCGGCAGTTATTTAATGATTTTAATTTTTATAATAAGAACTGATGCTATAAGAATTGCGCTTGAGCGTGGTGCATTTAACTTTGAGGCTACTCTTATGGTATCTGAAATACTTTTCTTTATTTCGCTTTCAATTATCCCCTATGTTTTTCGCGACAGTGCAACAAGGCTTTTTTATTCGTTTAACGATTCAAAAACACCATTTTATGTTGCCATTGGCTGCATTGCGCTTAAGGTTATATTAAATTCGATTTTGGTTAAACCTTTCGGGATAAACGGTATAGCTATTTCAACAACTCTTATAACCGCATTTAACGGCATTATATTGGCACTATTATTAAGAAAGAAAATCTCAATCGGGTATAGAAAACTCTTTAGAATGGTAATTAAAATATTAATTGCCTCTTTAGTTGCGTTTGTAATAGGCGATGCCTATAGTGTGTTATGGGATAAGGTTGTTACTTACTCTTTAATCACAGGAATTGTAAAAATTATTTCGGTAATGATTTTGACATCTTTTGTCTATTTAATTGCCTCCTTTATTTTAAGAATAGAATATTTAAAAGATTTAAAAGACAGGATTGCAGCTAAATGGAAAAAAGCATAATTCAAAAAGGCGAAGTTATAGGCTTTCAAACGGATACCGTTTGGGGTTTAGGTTGTTTGCCAAAAGATATTGATGCGATTAATAAAATATATGAAATTAAAAATCGTGACCGTTCAAAACCCCTTATTTTAATGAGTCATGATGTAAAATATTTGGAAAAATATGTCTCAGGTATTTCAACTTACGCAAAATTACTTATGGATAAATTTTTCCCCGGAGCACTTACCTTGATTTTTAAACGTTCCGAGTTCTGCCCTTGCGATATTTGTGCGGGTTTTGATACTGTCGGGATTAGGGTTCCAAACAGTAAAAATTTTAAAGATGTAACTACTCAAGTAGAAGGTTGTGTTTTAGCTACAACTTCGCTAAATATCTCAAATGAGCCCCCCTGCAAGGATTATAAGGAAGCATGCGAGAAATTTGGAGATAGAGTAAAAATAATCAAGCCAAAATACAAAGAAGATTTGCAAAATTTGGCGTCCACCGTTGCTGTGTGTGTCGGCGATGAGATTAAAATTCTAAGGCAAGGTAGTGTTGAAATTAACTAAAATTGAGTATTTTGGGTAAGTGTATTTTGTTTTAAAGTGCGATAAGATTGTCCAATGGAAAAGATATTGCCCCAAACAACCTATTTTGGCGCTATTTTTGCTGCTTATTTTAATTTTGTAAAAATTACCTTAATTAACGGTGTTTGCGAAAAAGAGTTTGCATACAATCTGAAGGGGGTGGGGCACAAGTCTTTCAGCACCTCTTTTTTAAGTGATTTTGATTGTCTGTGCGGAAAAATAAGCGAGAAAATTTATTGTATTGTTAAGTATGAAGAAAGGTCAAAAAAAATAACCGTAACATTTAAACCAATGTCACAAAAGAGTTTTTTAAATTCGCTGAAAGCATTGGAAAAAGTCTCTTTACGCCTCCTTTCAAGTTATTTATATGAACTTGGCTGGGGGCTTTTAGAGGCTCTATTTGAGGTTGAGCAGGTAAATTTTAGAGACTTAAATTTTTTAATTGTGCCAAAAATAAAAGAAGATTTTAAATATATAAATCCTTTTAAACTACTGAAAACGAAGGTTATAAGTAGTTTTTTAGCAGATGATGTTTTATGTATTTTGTACAATATTTTTCTGCAAAGAAAAAATCCGCATTCTTTTGTAAGGGTTAGTGCTGACGATAGTTTATTCTTAAGAGGAATAACAAAAGTTTCAGCACATTATAAAAAAGAGGATAAAAAAAGAATTTTTAAGTCAATTAACCAACTTCAAGCATTTAATTTAATAAGGGTTAAGAAAATAAAAAAGTATGTATGGGATATTTTTATTTTGCAACATTTTTTTTCTGATGCTTATTTTTTACCTAAAGAGGCTTTTTATTTTAATCCGCGCACAAAATATTTTGAAAAATATTTAGCACATTATATTGCAGCACAAATTCAACAGTCTAAAAAAATTGTAGAATTAAAAAAGCCGGTTAATTTTTTATATAAAAATATAAAATACTTAAAGCCTTCTGCCGCGCGTGATAGGATTGAAAATGCTTTTGATGAAATGGTAAAAATAGGTCTTATTGAAAATTGGGAATATAAAAATATTGATGAAAATAAGCTTGTCGGGGAAGATTGGATTTTAAAGTATAAAAAACTAAAAATTATTTTCAACATAAAAATTGCGGGCTAAAGCAGATAAGCCAGCCCGCAATTTAAGAGTTTATTATACTTTAGCCGCACAAAGGGCTTCAATAATTGCTTTTGCAGCTGTTTTTCCGGCGCCCATTGCGTTAATTGCAGTAGATTCGCCTCTTGGTGCAACGTCTCCGCCTGCGTAAATATCTTTAACAGAGGTTTCGCCGTTTTCATTAATTATAATGTAGCCTTTTCTGTCTGTTTCGATATCAATATGTTCTTTTGTTGCACTTTGTTGAATAATCGGATTTGGCCCTGTACCAAGTGAAACAATTACCGCATCAACATCCATTGTGTCAAATTTACCTGTTGGGACAGGTCTTCTTCTGCCAGACTCATCAGGTTCACCAAGTTCCATAACTTCAAGCTTAATGCCTTCTACAAAGCCGTCTTTACCTAAAATTTCAACAGGTGAGTGCAAGAGCTTAAAAATAATTCCTTCTTCTTTAGCATGACGAATTTCTTCTTTTCTTGCAGGAAGTTCTTCTTCTGTTCTTCTGTATACAATGTAGACTTCTTTATAACCAACCCTTACAGCTGTTCTTGCCGCATCCATAGCAACGTTACCGCCACCAATAATTGCTGCTTTTTTGCCAACCTTAAGAGGTGTGGGTGTATCAGGTTCATTTGCATGCATTAAGTTTACGCGGGTTAAAAATTCATTTGCACTGTATACGCCGTTTAAGTTTTCACCGGGGACACCAAGCATTTTTGGAAGTCCTGCACCCGAGCAAATAAAAATTGCATCATAGCCTTCTTCTTTTAATTGGTTTAGCGTAATTGATTTACCTACGATTACGTTTTTGTAGAATTTTACGCCAATTTCTTTTAAACTTTCAATTTCTCTGTCCAGTACGGTTCTAGGTAATCTGAAAGGAGGAATACCGTACCTTAAAACGCCGCCAAGCTCATGAAGTGCTTCAAATACGCTAACTTCAAAACCTGCATTTCTAAGGTCAGCGGCAGCTGACATACCTGCACAGCCTGAACCAACTATTGCAACCTTTTTGCTGTTTTCTTTAATTTGTGTTTTTACAGGAGCGCTGTTGTCACCAACATACCTTTCAAGTGCGCCGATTGCAACAGAATCGCCTTTGATACCAAGAACGCACTTGCTTTCGCATTGTCTTTCCTGAGGGCAAACTCTGCCGCATACAGAAGGCAGCATGTTTGATTCCCTGATTATTTCGCCTGCACCTTGAATGTCACCTTCTTTAACCTTTTGAATAAAGGAAGGAATATTAACACTTACAGGACAACCCTTTCTGCACAAAGGGTTTTTGCAGTTTAAACATCTTGAAGCTTCAAGTGCTGCTTGCTCGGGTGTAAAATTTTCTTCTACGGGATTAAAATTTGACCTTCTTTTAACTTCATCTTGTTCAAAAGGTCTTTGGCGTTCTACTTTGCTCATATTTAAAACTTCTCTCCATACTTACTTATGATTTTATTGTATAATAAAAACAATAAAAAGTGAAAAGAGGTTTTTTTGGGCGCAATAAAACTTTGGATAACAGACATTGACGGAACAATTCTTGATGAAACAAATGTTTTTTCTTCAAAAGTTCTAAGTACTATTGAAAAAGTTAAAAAAACCGATACGAAAATGGTTGTTGCAACAGGCAGGATGTTTGACGGTGCTAAAGGTGTGGCGGATTTTTTAGGTTTAAATACTCCTGTTGTTTGTTATCAGGGCGCAATGGTAAGGCTAGGCGATAAAATTCTTCATCAGGCACCTGTAAAAGAAGATCTTGCGCGAGATGTGATTGAAATCTTAAGAAAAAAAAATATTCATACAAATTTGTACAACAATGACGAGTTGATTGTTGAAGATGACAATAAAAAAATAATGAACGACTACTGTCAGGGGCGTTTTACAACATATAGGGCGGTTGAGAGTTTTGATAATGTTGAATTAAAAAATGTCTATAAATTACTTGCTATTGTGTATGATGAAAAACAAATGCAAGAGCTTATAAAATATATGACAGAGCGCTATAGGGGCATTTTATGCATTGTGCGTTCGCATAAATACTATATGGAAATAACAGACCCAAATGCTACAAAAGGTGCTGCGCTTAACTTTTTAAAGGATTATTGGGGTATAAAACAAGAGGAGGTTTTAGCAACCGGTGATCAGGATAATGATTACGAAATGCTTAAAAATGCAGGCATAAAGGTTGCTATGGGAAATGCTTCATTAAAATTAAAAGAAATTGCAGACTTTGTTTGCCCTACAGTTAAGGAGGATGGAGTTTGTAAAGCGGTCGAAAGGTATGTTTTATGCGGATAGGAACAGGATATGATTTACATAAATTAGTCGAGGGCAGAGCTTTAATATTAGGTGGAGTAAAAATTCCATATGAAAAAGGGCTTTTAGGGCACTCTGACGCTGATGTACTTGTACATGCCATAATTGATGCACTTTTGGGTGCTATGGGTGAAAAAGACATTGGTACTCATTTTCCTGATAACGATGCAAGTTTTAAAAATATAAACAGTACTTTATTGTTGCAAAAAACAATGCAAATTATGGAAAATAACGGGTATAAAATTGTAAATATTGATTCAAATATAATTTGCCAAAAACCAAAGCTTATGCCATATATTGACAATATGAAAGATGTTCTTGCTCCTTTTTTAAAGATTGACAAAGCAAATCTTTCAATAAAAGCAAAAACCAATGAAGGCGTGGATTCTGTGGGTTTAGGCGAAGCGATTTGTGCACAGTGCGTTTGTTTAATTGAGAAGGTTTAAATGAAAATAAAAAAGAGTGAAATTAAAATTTTCCTTGCTCTGATTGTAATTGTTCTTGGGTACTTTTTTGCAAATAATACCGAGTTAACGGACAGTTTTAAACCTGTTTCGTATGTTCAAAACACTGAAATGAAAGAAAAAGATTATGTTCAAAAATACTGTAAGGGCAAAATAGAGTATGTTTTAAGTGACAAAACAAGGGTTGATTGTTTAACCGAGGAGTACGCCATTGAATATGATTGGGCACACAAGTGGGCGGAAAGCATTGGGCAGTCGTTGTATTATGCTCATATGACAGGCTTAAAACCTGCTGTTGCGATTATCTTAAAACGCCCTGAGGATGAAAAATATATAAAAAGAATTCAACTTGCTGATGAGAGGATAACTATTTTTAAAATTAAAGCATACGAGTAGTTACCACAATGCTTTTGGCATTAATCTTTCATAAAACCAAACAGGTATATTGTCGTAGCTACCGCCTTTAAAGTCGTATTTAAATTTTTCATCAGCCCCTATTGCAACAATTGGAATATTTGTAATTCCTGACACTTCTTTTAAAATTTCATAACCTCTTATAATGTCCGAAACTGTTGTTTCGTTTGACAAATGAGTGTTTGAAATAAATCCTGAAAATTTTTTCCAAGGAGTTTTATTGAGCCCTGATGAAAAGTCAATGTATTCCAAAATACTTTGTTTATCAAAGGTTTCAAACTTTGAGGTGTTAACTACAAGGTAGATTTTAAGATTTTCTTCTTTTTCAATGCCGTTTAAAATATCAAGGGTATCTAAACCGGTTGCGCCATAGCCTACATCAATTATTATGTCTCCTTTGGTATTTAGACAGTTAATTTGTTCGCCTGTAACATAGCTGCCCGCTTCACCCAAGCCAAAATAATCACTTTGGGCAATAACCTTTATACCTCTTTCTTCAAGTTCACCTATAATTGGGCGCATGCAATATGCGGGTTCAACCGTATCCAAGTCTACAAGGGTTATTTCTTTGTTATTTTTAATATATTGTAATGCTCGATTTATGGACGTTTCGCTTTTGCCTGAGGCGTATGCGCCTGTATATACTTCAACTGTTCTTGTCATTTTCCCTCTGAGTTAACATTTACATTTGTTTGAAAATTTTCTTTGAATTTCATTTTTTCTTCGTACTCGCGAACTTCTTCAAGTGCTTGCGGTAGCACTTCTTTGAATAATTTTACAAGTGCAGGGTCAAATTGTGTTCCTGCTTTTTCTTCAATGATTTTTACGGCTTCTTCAGAGCTTAAACCTGCTCTGTATGCTCTATCTGATACCATTGAATCGTATGCATCCGCAACGGCAATGACTCTTGAACCTAATGGTATTTCATCACCCTTAAGACCGTAAGGATAACCGTTTCCGTCATAGTATTCATGGTGATATTTAATGATTTCAATTACTTCGTACAGTTGCTTAATATCCTCTAGAATTTTTACGGAATGATGTACGTGTTTTTTAATTTCTTCAAATTCTTCCTGAGTAAGTTTTTGACTTTTGTTTAAAATGTCTTCTGCAACGCCAATCATGCCGATATCATGCAAAAGTCCTGCAAGTTCAATTCTGCCTTTTTCGGCGTTGCTTATGTGCAATCTGTCAGCCATTTTTAGCGAATAAAAAGTTACCCTTCTGCTTCTGCCAAGAGTGAAAGAGTCTTTTGCATCAAGTGCTTCAATAATTGCTTTAATAGTGCCGGAGAACAGCTCTTTTAAATCTTTAATAAGATTTTCATTATCAACTTTCAGTTGGTGATATTCAAGCCCTGCATCTACTATATGAATAAGTTCATCAGGGTTAAATGGTTTTTTTATGTAACGATAAATTTTTGCATAGTTAATTGCATCAATCAATATTTTAACATCTGAATATGCCGTTACCAAAAGCCTTGTTGTGTTTGGGCATACTTCATAAGTTCTTTTTAAAAATTCAACCCCATCCATTTGAGGCATTTTATGGTCCGATAGAATACAATTAAATTCTTTATTTTTAAGTATTTCAAGAGCTTCAACCGCGCTTGAGGCTTTTGTTATGTTATATTTACCTCTTAGCGTTCTGTACAAGAGTGCCAAGTTGTCAGGTTCGTCATCAACAATTAAAATATCGTATTTTTTTTCTTCCATCTGTTAACACTCCTGTAAGTTTTCTTTATTTTCACTTTTATAATTTATCGGTAAAGTTATTGTAAAGGTTGTACCTTTGCCAACTTCCGAATCTACGGTAATTTCGCCGTTGTGATTTTTTATTACCCTGTATGTAATTGACATGCCAAGTCCTGTACCTTGTCCTACGGGTTTTGTTGTAAAGAAAGGTTCGAAAACTTTTTTTATGTCTTCTTTTTTAATGCCTTCACCGCTGTCGGAGAATTTAATTATAACATTTTCGCCTTGTTGTTTAACGCTTATTGTGACTGTTCCTTCGCCTTTAATTGCATATTGAGCATTGTCTAATATGTTCATAAACACTTGATTTAACTGTCCGCCATATGCTTCAATTTTCGGCACATTTTGCTCATAGTCTTTTACAACTGTAATTCTGTTTTTATATTTGTTATTTAAAATGTTTAAAGTAGTGTCAATTTCTTTTGGAATGTTGAATTGCGTAAGAACCATCTCCTCCATTCTTGAGAAATTTTTAAGATCAAGGACAATGTTTTTTGTTCTTTCGGTTCCTTCAACACAACTTTTGATAAGGTCTTTGACATCATCTCTAATGAAGTCTATATCAATATCAGCCTTCATTTTGCTGATTTTTTTCATTTCATCTTCAGGAATTGAATTTTCATTTGCAATATAAAGGTCTATTAAAGAAAACATATCTTTAACATATTTGTCTAAAATCATTATATTGCCATGGATAAAATTAACAGGATTGTTTATTTCATGTGCAATGCCTGCTACAAGTTCACCCAATGAGCGCATTTTTTCAGAGTGAACCATCATAGCTTGAGTTTCTTTAATTTCTTTATTTGCTCTTTCAAGCGCCAGTGTTCTTTCTTGCACCTTTAACTCAAGTGAATCGTACAGGTCATGCAACTGAAATGCCATGTAATTGTATGCATCAACAAGTTCGTTTATTTCGGCAAAATTGGATTCTTTTAATCTGAAATCAAAATTACCTTTTGCAAATTCTTTTACACCCTTTGTTAAGTCTGTAAGCGGGTTTAAAATGATTTGAGAAATAATTGCACTTGCAAAAATACCTATTAACAAAAACAGAGCAAGAAATATTTTTGTATTTTCAAAAAGAGTATTAAGGTGGGTTGCGGCAATTTTTTCAACAGGGAGGCCTATAAACAGGGTGTAGTCTTTTGTGCTTGAGCTTGTTTCGGTTAGGTTTCTGTTTTGGTATTTTAAAAATAAGTCTCTTTTTGCTTCTTTTGCACTGTCTCCAACTATTTCAGGGTTACTTGCAAAGAAAACTTCGTCTGTGTTTGTATCTACGGCATATATGTATGTTATCATGCCTCTTGCCACAAGACTGCTTGATATATCGTAGATTTTTTTTGTATCAAATGTTTTGTAAGCATCCTCAAAAGTTTCGCTTAAAAGGGATGAGAGTGAGTAGTTGAAAGTTTTTAGCTTTGTATCGTAATCAATGGCTAGGTATTTAATATGGTTAAATACGTAACTCATTATTACAATTATTATGCCTGCAATTAAAAATCCTGTCATAAAAGCAAGATAGGTACCAAGACGTCTTTTCCCGCCCGACTTTATTGCTTTTAATTTTTCCAAAAATTTATTCGTTTTGCTCATTTTCTTCCATTTCATTGCTTGCGTCAAACATACTTTGCATGCTATCGTCCGTAATTTCAGTGTCAGACGAGAACATGCTTTGAATTTTATATGCATTATCTATGGTTGGTTTATTTTTTTTCTTTATTTTTTGAAATGGTTGAAAATTTTCACCCTCATCAAAAATTTTACCTATTACAAAGCCTATAAAGCCCATTGAAATAGACACAGGCACTACTATTGAAAGCATAATAAGCACGCTGTAATAATCAATGGAAAAATTATTCAAAAGACTCAGCGCACCAAAAGCCAACATGGACGATGAGGCAAAAAGCGCACTTAAGTTTTTTTGATAAGATATTTTTTCTTCGGCCCTATCTTCCATTTTCCCTGTTTTCTGTTTCCATTAGTGTTTTAAAAGAATATTGAACAAGAGCAATTCTGTCTATGCTTGCGATATCTTTGTAACAACCTGAAATAATATAAGATGTCTCTTGATTATTTTCATTTTCTTCAATTCTTATGGGATGTAAAAGGCATCTGATTGTCATATTGTTTATAAGTTTTATTGTTATTTTATAGTCTTTCGCAGCTTCAAGCGGCTTTTTGGTTATTAGTTTTAACCCGCCTGCAGAAATGTCTTCAACTGATATTAAGTTGTCGTTTTCGCCTTCAATATCAAGTTCACCCATAAACTTAACGCGCGAGTATTCTCGTCTTTGAATATTGTTGTATTTTTCGGGAATTTTAACTTTCAGATGTGTACCGTTTTGTTCTGTTATTTGAGATTCAAAGAATATTAACCCGTCTGTTCCCGAGCCGAAAATTTCTACTTTAGTATCTTTTTGGTAATCTTTTAATTCGTCTTGAGTTGCCTTTGTAAGTTCTATTTCAAAATCATTGTCGTTTATACTTATTACTTCAAAAATGGTAGCACTTTCAAAGTTTTGCGGGATTATTCTGTAGTCATGACCCTTTTTTATTATTTCGCGCATATTTTCCTCATTTTCATACATTTGCCGTTTTTAAGTCCGCTCTTATGGTTCCTATGGACTTTGCTTTTGTGTTGTTTGTTACTTCATTATATGACATTATAACAATTTGTGGGTAAGTTCTCTCAATTAATCTTCTAAAAATCAACCTTATGGGCGATGAGCATAAAATAACAGGTCGATTTCCGGTTTGTTGGACTGCTTTTGTAAATTCGTAATT
>CALUYC010000081.1 GCA_944324895.1 Candidatus Gastranaerophilales bacterium | reverse complement strand
GTTATAAAAAGTGTTAATCCCTCTCAAATGCTTATAAAGATTGTAAATGATGAGTTAGTTGAGCTTTTGGGGAAAGAACAGGCGCCATTGAAGCTTGATACTAATCCGTCTTTTATTATGATGTTGGGACTTCAGGGGTCAGGTAAAACCACAAGCAGTGCAAAGCTTGGTTTGAAATTTAAAAAAGAAGGCAAAAAACCATTGCTTGTAGCATGTGATGTATATAGACCTGCGGCAATATTGCAATTAAAAACTCTTTGTTGTGAAAATAATCTTGATTTTTTTTCTTTGGAAAATGAAAAAGATGTTAGAAAAATTGTTGATGAAGCAATAAAATATGCAAAAGAAAATCAAAATACGATTTTAATTCTTGATACTGCGGGTCGTTTGCAGATAGATACCTCTATGATGGCAGAGCTTTTGTTGATTGACAGAATGTATCCGCTTAATGAAAAATTGCTTGTAATTGACTCTATGACAGGGCAAGAGGCTATTGATGTTGCAAGAAACTTTGATGAGCAGCTTGGTATAACAGGTATAATTTTAACAAAACTTGATGGCGATACAAAAGGCGGTTGCGCCCTAAGTGTTGTCTATTCAACACAAAAGCCGATTAAACTTGTCGGTATGGGCGAAAAAATTGAACCGTTAGAGGATTTTTACCCCGATAGAATGGCTTCTCGAATTTTGGGCATGGGCGATATTGTTTCTCTTGTCGAAAAAGCCCAGCAAAATATTGATGTTGAAGAAGCAAAAAAACTTGAAGAAAAAATGCTTAAGGCGCAGTTTAGTTTTGAGGATTTTTTGAAAATTCAAAAACAAATAAAAATGCTCGGCTCTTTTGAGGGAATTTTGGGCATGTTGCCGATACCGGGGTTAAATAAAGACGACAGGCAAAAAATTTCCCATGAAGGAGAAAAGCAGTTTAAAAAAATGGAGGTTTTAATATCCTCTATGACGCCTGATGAAAGGAAAAACCCCGATTTATTAAATGCTTCAAGGAAAAAAAGAATAGCTCGCGGGGCAGGCATGGAATTAAGTGAGCTAAATGCATTTGTAACTCAATTTGAACAAATGAGAAAAATGATGCAAGGCTTTGGAGCCTTAAAAAATACTTTTAAAAAGGGTGGAAAATCTGCTCTTTATGGCAAAATGCCAAAAGGTGGCAGATTTAGATAAATTTTTTTTAAAATGTCAAGTATTTTTATGAATTTTGCTTGCAAATAAATTATGCTTGTGTTTTGATTATTCTATAACTGATTAATGACTAAGGAGATAAGTAAAAGAAGTGGTTAAGATTAGACTTAAAAGACTAGGTTATAAAAAGAATCCTACATATCGTATCGTTGTTATTGACGGTCGTTGCAAAAGGGAAGGTGCTCCTATTGAAGAATTAGGTCACTACAATCCTAAAACAAAAGAAATGAAATTAAATTTAGCGTCAGCTCAAGACTGGGTTAAAAAAGGTGCTCAGCCTACAGCTACGGTTACTTACCTTATGAAAAATTGTGATGAAGAAGGTAAATTAATTTATAACAAAAAAGAAACAGCAAAACTATCTAAAAAAGCTCAAGCCAAACTTGAAGCCCAAAAAGCAGCGGAAGCCGAAGCGGCAGCGGCGGCAGCAGACGAAGCTGCGGCAGCAGACGAGGCGCAAGTTGAGGCAAGTGAAGCTGGTGAATAATATCGAAAAGAACACTTTATTGAGCCTCAATCGAGGCTCAATTTTTTTATATAAATTTAGAGGAATAAATTGGCAAATATCTTAATCATATCACCAATAAGTATAGCTGGAGAGCTTATTATGCAAGGCTTTAAAAAGGGTTTTGAAGCTACAGGGCATAATGTTTCTTTTGTTGATGTAAGAGAACTTAGTGAGCCTACTAATCGTGTTGATTATGTTTTATCATACGATTACGGGTATATGGTTAATGAAAATGCTTTTTCAACCGTTCAAAAGATACTTTTTGTTAATCCAAATGTCAAGTTAATTCACTACTTTGCCGATAATCCGTCTTTAAATTATGCTCACAGCGGGCAAATTGACCTAAAAGAAAAGTTTTTCGAGTTTTGTAAATTGCATAAAAACAATGCGGAGCTTGTTTTTTGGGATAAAAATTTTATAAACGAATTTGTCGGAATAAATTCATCATTTTTCCCAATTTGCGTAGATTGCAGTGTTTACAAGGATTATGAGCTTGAACAAAAATATGACATTACTTTTTTAGGACGTCCTTTGAGTGATACAAGGCAGAAAATTTTAAGCGTTGTCGTTAAAAATTTTTCGGATAAACTTAAGAGTTTTTCATATCCTAAGCATTTTGAAAACAGTATTGATGGGATGAAGCGTTATTTGAATGATGAAGAAATAGAAAAATATAAAAATTGTTTTTGCGGTTTTGTTCAGGGACAACAAGAGCTTTCAAAGATTTATAATTCATCAAAAATTAATTTAAACATTAACTTACAAGGAGAAAATTCGCTTAACCTTAGAACCTTTGAGGTGCTTGCCTCTAAAGGTTTTTTGTTGTGCGATAAGAGAGAGGATATTAAAACTTTAAATCTTGAAAATGTACTTGTATGTTACGATAACGAGCAAGATTTAGTTGAAAAAATCTCTTATTATTTATCTTATGAAGATGAGCGCAACCAAATAAGGGCACGAGCGAGAAAGCTCGTGTGTAAGCACTACGATATTGTGGCGCGAGCGAGCGAGATACTTAATACAGTTGAGTGATTTTAAGATAATTAATGATAAAATAAAAGTTTAAGGAGAATAAAATGGAAACTACATATAAAATTAAGCCTTCAAAGAGAATTTCGGAAATTCCAAAGTATATTTTTGCAGAACTTAACGAATGGAAGGATGAAGCACGCTTGCAGGGCATTGATTTAATAGATTTAGGAATAGGCAACCCTGATGGAGCTACGCCCAGACCTGTTGTAGAGGCTGCACTTAACTCTATTCAAAAACCCGAAAGCCATGGTTATCCGAGTTTTCGCGGTAAAGATGATTTTAGACGCGCTATAGCTCGTTGGATGAAAAGAAGATATAACGTAGATGTTGACCCTATTCAGGAAGTTCAAACACTAATCGGTGAAAAAGAAGGTCTTGCAAATATTGCTCTTGCATATTCTGATCCGGGAGATATAAATATTGTTCCTGATCCGTATTATCCGGTATTATCCCGCGGAAGCTGGGTTGCAGGCGCACAAGTTTATCATGTGCCATTGACCGATGAAAATGATTATTTGCCTGATTTAGACTCAATCCCTGAAGATGTTGCACGCAAAACAAAAATGTTTTTCATTAATTATCCAAATAACCCAACAGGAGCTACCGCACCGAGGGAATTTTTGGAAAAAATTGTTGCATATTGCAAAAAATATAATATTTTACTTGTGTCTGATATGGCATATGGTGAAGTTTGTTACGACAATTACCGTCCTTTGAGTATTTTTAATATTGAAGGTGCTAAAGATATTGCAATAGAATTTCATTCATTTTCAAAAACATTTAACATGGCAGGTTGGAGAGCAGGCTTTGCTGTAGGCAACAAAGAGTTTATAGATGTTTTGTATGCAATGAAATCAAACATAGACTACGGTACATCATCAATAGTTCAAGACGCTTGTATTGCAGCTCTTGAGATGGACTATAAGTATGTTCAGGAAATTATGGATAAATATAATTCCCGCCGCGAAATAGTAGCGCAGGGCTTTAACAAGCTTGGTTGGCATATGAAAAGAAGCTCGGCTACAATGTATTTTTGGTTGAAAGTTCCAAAAGGAAGAAAATCTAAAGAATTTTGTAAAGATGTGTTATTTAAAACAGGCGTTATGTTTACTCCCGGTATTGCCTTTGGCGAATACAGCGATGATCACTTTAGAGTTTCAATAGTTCAACCGGCAGAAAAACTTGTGGAAGCATTTAAGCGTTTGGATGCAGCAGGTATACGCTATATGTAAACTTGTTTACACAACAAAAAAATATGGTAAAATACAAATATAAATTAAAAAAGGAAATTTCAATGAAATTTAATGCAAAAAGCAAAGCACAGAGTTTGGTAGAATATGCCTTAATACTTGCACTTGTTACGGTTATTGCAATTACGGCTTTACAGTTCTTAGGTAAAAAAGTGAACACTGCAGTCGAAGGTGTTGGGGATGATGTTCAAACAACAACCGAAAATGCTGCAAAAACATATTGTGAAGGTCTTGGTACCGGTTACAGCTGGAATGCCAGCACAGGCAAGTGCGAAAGCAGCAATAGCGGCAACTAGTTTTTGCTTTTTTGAATTTTAATAAATTTATCTAAATCCTGTTGGGTATCTATCTCAATGGGATTTAAATTTGTTATGGCAACTTTTATTTTCATACCATGTTTAAGTGCACGCAGTTGTTCCAAGCTTTCCGCTTTTTCAAGGTCAGATTGCTCCAGCGATGTCATTTTTATTAAAGATTCTCTTTTGTATCCGTAAATGCCTATGTGTGCGTAGTATTTTGCCTCTCCCTTGTTTCTTTCATACGGAATTGGGCAACGCGAAAAATAAAGTGCATTATAATTATTATCAAAAACGCATTTAACACAGTTAGGGTCTTGAATTTGTTCTGTATCGGTTATTTGCCTTACAAGGGTTGAAATATCGCAATCACTTTCAATTAAAGTTTGAATTGCAAGGTCTATAACCTCAGGTGTTATTTGCGGTTCGTCCCCTTGCATGTTTAAAATATAATCATATTCATTATGCCTTTTTGCAACTTCGCAAATTCTGTCCGAACCTGATTTATGCTCATTTGATGTCATTTCAACTTGTGCGCCAAAGCTTTTTGCTTTATTTAAAATTAGTTCGCTATCTGTTGCAATAATTACTTCATCAGCCATTTTAGACTTTTTTGCAGCTTCCCAGACCCATTGGATTATGGGTTTGTTATCAACTTCCATTAGTAATTTTCCGCAAAGTCTTGTGGATGAATATCTTGCAGGTATTATAATAACAGTTTTTTTCATAATCTTCCTTAGTAATATTTTTCGCCCAGTTCAATAACTTTTTTCTCGGCTTCTTTTATAAGTTCTTCTTCTTTAGGATTGCCTGATAAATATTTTTCGTAAGCTTCAAGTGCGTCACGCTCACGACCTATTTTTTCATAGGCCTTTGCCATTGAATAATAACCCAAACTGAATGTGCGGTTAAGCCTTACTGTCGTTTTGTAGTCTTTTATTGCCTGCGGGTACATTTGCATGGCTTCTAAAATAATTCCTCTGTAATAGTACACTTGTGCATCTTGCGGATAGCGTTTTGCAGCTTCATTTGCGACATTTATAGCTTTTTCGTATTGTTTTTTGTCGTAATAATTATAAGCTTCGTTCAAAAGTTCTGTTACAACTTGCCCCCTTAAATAGTTTGAAAGTTTAATAGCTTTTACGTTTTTAGGGTCTGTTTCAATAGCTTTTAAAAGCATACTCTGAGCAAGTTTTGGGCTTTTTTGCTCCAAATAAACAAGTGCAAGGGAATAATATGTATCAGACTGTTTGTCATCAAGCGAGATTGCTTTTTTGTAGTTTTCAACAGCTTTTGGGTAGTTTTTTAAATATTTATAACAGTTTGCAATGGCAACATAAATTTGGCTTGTTTTGGGCTCAATTTGCTCATACATTTTTATTGCTTTTGCCCACTCGTTTCTTTTGAGGTAGTTAAGTGCCAGTTCATCTTTCTTTGTGTCTGTGCTTTTGTTGAGATAAAAAAAAACTTTACTTATATCCTCATTTTTGGGGAGTTCTTTGTGTGCTTTTATAATTAAATCTTTAGCAAGGTTATCTTCACCTTTAAGTTCGTATATTTCATATAGTTTTAAATAGGCATTTGCATTTTTAGGATTTTTTTCAATAGCTTTTTTGAAAAGATAAATAGCATCTTTGTTACTTCCGTCCAAGCTTGTTATAAGTTCAGCAAATTCTGCGTAAAATTCGCTTGTAGGTTTAAAGCTGTCATTCAAAGGATAAAAATTGTCTATAATAAAATCCGGATCTTTTTTGTCTTTAAATATTTCATAAATACCGTATTTAGCCTGTTTTGACTCGGGGTAAATAGCTAATATTACTTGATATTCTTTAAGAGCGGCGTTTGTTTGACCGAGTGCAAGCAAGCTTTTTGCTTTTCCTGCACGAATTTGTGATTCATACAGGTTATCTCTCAAGATATTGTCGTAAACCCTTGTTGCTTGAGGATATTGCTTTGTTTCGTACAAAAGTCCGCCAAGACGGTATTTTAAGAAAATATCTTTAGGATTTAGATAGATTGCTCGTTGGTACAATTCGTATGTTTTTTTGTAATCGCCTGTTTTTTCATATGTTGTACCTAAAATTTCATATAAATTTGCATTTTTGGGTTTTCTTCTTACTGCTTTTGTAAAGACTGTTATGCCTTTTTTCAATATTTCAGGGTCATCTGTCAGGTTAATTGCCCTTGTGTAATATTCAAGAGCAAGATCTATTTTATTAATTTGGTTTAAAATTGTTGCTATTTTAAAAAGAGCCGAAGCGCTGTTTGGGTTTAGTTCTATTGATTTTTTATAATAAGGTAAAGCACAGGTTATATCCTTATTGATTTTTTGCTCGATATCGCCTAAATATTCATAGCAAAGTGCGCTTTGGTAATCTTTTTGCGCAAGTTCTTCAAACTCATATGCGCTTGCGTAGTAATTGCCTTCAAGGAAAAGATTTTTTGCTATTTCAAACCTGTTAGCATCATCATTTTGAAAGCCTGATTTTTCCATAAGGCTGTTTAGTTGCGACAATGTTTTTTTGTATTCGTCAGAATTTTTATTTTTCCTTAAAAAGTAAAGCGCTGCGCGCAAATTGTCGCATGCTTCAATGTTATCTCTTTTAAAAATTTTAAAAAATGTCGAGCGTCTCTTTTGCGTGTTTATATATTTCTTTATGGTATCAGGGTCTTCATTTTGACGCAGTTGTTGTTCAAGCGCAAAGATTTTTTGTCCGCCAAAACCTTCTTTTGGCATACATGTTGTTGCGACTTGAGCACTTGCGCTAAGTTGCAAAATAAAGCTTGTACAGATTAGGGGTATTAATAGTCTTTTTTCCATTGACTGTATTATATACTAAATTTTTTTTAAAATAAATACTATCATTTGTATGAGATTTTTATATATAAAAACACCCTCTTTTTTTAAGAGGGTGTTTTCTTTATTGTTTTGAATTATATTTCAAATTCTTCTTGGTCTTGTTTTGTAACTGTTGCGTTGTCATCAACTTCAACTCTTGCTGCTGCGTTTACGATACCTGTTGTCGGGTCTGTTGTGTTGTTAGTAATCGGAGCTACTCTTGATGTTGGTTCTAATTGACGAGGTAAACGTAATTGGTTGATTAAGCTGTCTGATAAATCAGGGTTAAAGTTGTTTGTAGGATTATCAACCGGAGGTTCAGGTTCGCAACCTTCAACGGGTTTTTCATAAACTAGAAGGAATTTTTCCATTGTGTTGTTTTTGAATTCGATGAAGTGTTTTTTGTAAGTGTCGATTGCTGCACCTGCTTGTGGTTGGTGAGTACCTTCTACGAAGTGATCAGTGTATGTGAATGAATCAGGTTGTTTGAATTGAGTTTCGTAGTCTTCCATTGGGTCTAGGTTGAATTGACCCCAGTTAGTAACTTCAATGTATGCTCTGCCTTGTGCATCTTCGTTAACACCTTCAAGATCTGAAGCAGTTAAGTCAGTAAGTGCTGCAAGGAATGTATCGTTTTTGTCAAGGTTCAAGTTGCCTGATTTGATTTTAGAGATTGCAAGTTTGTTATCAGCTGCGTTAATTGTTACTGTTTTGTTTGAAAGTTCGTTGCTGTTGTATTTAGCGTTGATTTCAATACCTGCTTTTTTGTTATCTGCACCGCTTACTACGATGTTTGTATCTTTGTCAGCGTTTGCGATTAATTTTGTACCGTTTACTTTTAAGATTGTTTTGTCAGTTGTAAAGTTGCCGCCTGCGTTAACGATTGTTTTTGTATTTTCAGGAGCTGCTGAGTCTTTTGCTTTAAGTTCGGTATTTTTAAGAGTTACATCACCTGTAGCTGTTATGTTATTGATGTTACCGTTGAATGTAGTGTCATCAGTTGTGATGTTACCTGTGATATTTAAGTTGTTGTTACCTGCTGCGTTGAAGTCAACTCTTGTAGCGTTTAGATTACCTGTACCTGTGATGTTGTTATCTCTGCCTGCGTTAAGAACTAAACGTTCGCTGTAGTTAAGGTTTGCAAAATCTGCAAGGTCTGCATTGATGTCAGCATCTGAGTTTGTAGTTGTAAGTTTAATGTTTTTACCGCTTATAGTTGAATCTTTTGTGATGTGAGTACCTGCTTTGTGAGTTAATGCTTGTTTAATGTCTACATTAGCTGCTGCTGCAAGTTTTGAGTTTTGAACGAATACTTCGCCGTTTGTTTTGTCTAAAGCTTTAACTGTGATGTCACCTTTGTTTGTTGCGATATCAGAGTTATTTTTGATTGTAACTTTGCCTTTTGTAGATTCAAGAGCGATTGAATCGTGGTTGCCGTATTCTTTAAGAGTTACGTCCATTTCAAGAGTTTCATCGTTAGCTTTAGCGCTGAAACCTCTTTTTACAAGGCTGTTATTATCGATTGTTAAATTACCGTTAGTTGTTAGATTTAAATCATTTGTGTAGTTATTGAAACCTGTTGTTCCTGCGATTGTTACGTTGTTCAATACGTCTTCATCTTCAACAAAGTTTAACAAGCCTTTGTATTGAACTGTAGAATCTGCAATTAGTGTATCTTTGCCGAACAAGTTAATGTTTGTGTTTGAATGCATTGTTGAGCCGTTTTTAACATTAACGCTGTCTGCTTTAAGAGTTGTGTCATTAGTAGATTCTGTGTATGTATTGTCAAGTGTAACTTCATCTTTAGCATTTAAAGCTAATTTTTTAGTTAATTTTGCTGCACTTGCATCGTTTCTATCATAGTTTCTAGCTCTTAGTGTTGAGTTTGTAGCTTTGATTGAACCATTGTTAGCATCAACTGTTAAGTTACCTTTTGCACTGATTTTTGTGTTATCAAGAACTACGTCTTTGTTATTAGCTTTAATTGAAACATCGCCTGCGTTATAACCTCTTACGCCTGAAGTACCAAAGTCTTTGTTAGCGTATGCAGTTGCGATTTTTGTGTTTGTAATGTTAGCGTTTTTGCCAGCTGTGATAGCAACTCTGCCGCCGTTTTGGCTGTATGTGTTAATATCAGGGTTGCTTTGGCGATATGTGTTTTCTGTTTGAAGGGTTGTGTTATCAATGTTTACATCATTTTGACCTTTGATGATGATGTCGCCTGTTTCATTTTGAACAAGTTTGTAACCTTTGATAACTGAATTTTTAATGTTGATATCAGAGCCTTCTTTTGCGCCTGCGTTTTCAACATAAACGTTGCCTGATTCGATTGAAGCATCTGCTATAGTAACGTTGTTTGTAATTTTTGAGTTGCTGTTTTTATATGCTTGGTGGCCTTTAACATAACCGTTTAATTCATAAGTGAAGTTAACACCATCACCTGTTACTATTCTTACGTTAGAGAATGTTTGGTCATGTTTGCTTGGATCTTGGTTGCCGCCGTAGTTTGGTTGAAGGCTTGTTTTAATTAAAGAGTCTTTATAAACTACAACGTCATCTGCTGCTATACCTAAAGATTTATCAATATTGAAGTTTGTACCTTCTAATGTAACTTTAGCACCGTCTTTTGTAGTTAAAACACCGTTTCTGATGAACTGAGCATTTGTAACCATATCTGCAGGTTTGCCATTGGCTTGAACATTGATTTGGTTTTTGTATGCTTGAAGTTCTTCTGCTGTCATATCGCTGATGTTTTTAGCGCCTTTAAGGTCAAAAGTTGTTGCTGTGAAAGAGTTTAAGTCAACTTGAGAACCTGCACCAAACATAATGCCGTTTGGGTTAATAAGAATTACTTTACCTGTACCCATATAGCTTGAGCAATCAGCGCCTGCGCATGAGTTTGTTAATTTACCGTAAATTTGTGATAAACCGCCTGAAGCAAGTACACGGTTTAGAGATGTTTGTGAGTTATTAGTAAAACCAAAATTAACATGTGCGTTTGAACCAACGTTAAAATCTTTCCAGTCGAATTGTCCTACTGCGCCTGCACCACCGTTAACTACAACATCCATTCTGTTACCTTCGGTTGTAACAGAACCGTTAATAGAATTGTTTAAATTGGGCAATGCACCTGCATCAAGAGCAAAGGCCATTGTGGTTGATAGGGGAATGTAACTTAAAAAGCTGATTAAAACTAACGCTGAAGCTAATTTTTTGTGCTTAAAGTTCATTATGTTATCCTTTCTTCTAAAATATATACTTCTTATATAAAATTCCGATTACTTATATAAAAACTTCTGAAACTAAAAAATTGCAGGAATATAAAAAAATATGAATAAAATTTACAAAAGTTTACAATCCTTGTTTATGCGGTATTTATTAGCATTAAACATTATAAGAGAAAAAAAATTCTCGAAAAGTCCGCAAATAATTTTCTTTACATATTTTAATAGCCATGTTGAAAAAGGAATGTTTTTAAAATATGTTGAAAAATAACCCTTAAAATAAATCATTAATATGATTTATTGTTGACATCGCCATTATATATTATTATTGAAGTGTAATAAGATAGCTTATTATTGCAAAAAGTATGAAAAGGAATTTAAATGCGCATTTTTAAATTTAAAAAGTCGGATGTAGTGTCCCTTATGATATGTTTTATGTTGTCGGGTACGGCAGCTTTTTCAGTTCCATCCGTTCCAATAGAAGGCAACCCAATCGGCGGTAGTTTTGACCCCGGTGTTGTTGACCAAACAAACTTAATTCAATTAAAAGAATACGAAAGAAGAACTCGCGAGAATATGGAAGAACACGAACGTGGTCGCGAAGTTATTGAAATGGATAAAAAAATGAGGGAGCAGGTTGATCAGCTTCCAAATAAAGAGTTAAGTTTCAAACTTAATTCAATAAAATTTACAGGTAATACCCGTTTTACTGAAGAACAATTAATGGATTTAATTTGTGAAAAAATCGGTAATGAAGTTACAATCAATGACTTAATTACTATGGCAAATATGGTAACAGAGTATTATCAACAAAACGGTTATATCTCAACTATAGCCTACCTTCCGCCACAAAAAGTTCAAGACGGTAATGTTGAAATTGTCGTTATGGAAGGTAAATACGGTAAAGTTGAAATTGAAGGTAATAAGTGGGCAAGAGACAAATTTGTTCGCGCAACTTATTTAAAAGATAAAAATATTGAACCCGAAAACGTTTTAAACGTTCGCGATATTCAAGAAACTTTAAGGGAAATGAACGCTTCAGGTTATATGAAGGGTCAAGTTTCCTTGCAAGACAATGAAGAATCTGCTCAATACACAGATTTAACTTTGCAAATGAAAGACAGATTTCCAATCGACTTTGACTTCCGTTTTGATAACCAAGGTCGTGATGCTATCGGTTTGAATCGTGCGGTATTCTTTGCAGGTATGTATAACCTTACCGGTTGGGGCGATAAATTGTTATCAACAACTGCTTTGGCAAGACGTTCTGTCAGCCAAGGTATTTTCTATTCAGTACCTATCGGTCGTCATGAAACTAAGTTGAACTTAGGTTACAGCTATAGCGGTTTGACAATGGGCGAACAGTGGAAAGAATTTGATATAAAAGGTCATTCACACAACTTCTTCGCCGGTTTATCAAGAAGATTGGTTAAAACAGAAAACTATAAATTATACGGTGATATTTCATTAGATATCAGAAATACTAAAACCACATTCGGCGAACAAAAAATTGTCCTTAATGAATATAAAACACGTGCTTTAAGGGTTAACTTTACAAATATTAAAGATGACTTTTACGGTAAATGGTTTGGAAACGTTGGTGCCAGTGTTGGTTTACCTATGCTGGATGCATCTGATGAATTTGACCAATATCATTACAGTTGGTTGCCTACAAATAAATTTGTAAAAGTTAATGCCAACTTGGCAAGGTTGCAAATATTACCTATGAGATCAATGGCAATTATTCAAGCCGGCGGTCAGTGGGCAAGTCATGGTTTGTATCCTTCAGAAAAAATGCAATTCGGCGGTATTTCATCAGTCAGAGGTTATGAAGAAGGCTTCTTGCTTAGTGACTACGGTGTAACGGCATCGCTTGAATTCAGATCTCATATACCGTTCTTAAACAGAATTTTGCCTGAAAAACTTCAATTTATCGATGATTCAATTCAGTGGGCAGCGTTTTATGATGCAGGTTGGTTTGGTAATGTTGGTACAGATACATATGGTCCAAGCTATGTAATGAGTGTCGGCGGCGGTTTAATAGTAAGACTTACAAGATACTTATCAGGTAACGTATATATCGGTATTCCGATTGGTGATAAACCTGAAGGCGCTTCAAATTGTCGTGTTCACTTCACAATCACATCAAACATTCTGTAATAGTTTAAATATAATAAAAGCCCTGAAAATCAGGGCTTTTTTGTGATTATCTTTTTCTGTAATAGCTTTTTACTTTTGTTCCGTCATCTCTTGTGTATTCATTCACATAAATATAAGCACCTGAGGCAACCCCTTCTTTGGCTTCATATTCTGATGGCGCAAATTTATTTTTAATTTGTGTGTCGATTACATCTTGTACGTTTAAGAATTCTTCATTTGTCATATTGTCAATTACTTTTGTTGTAAAAAAAGTCTTGCCGTCATTTAACGGTGCTATTGCATTTTGCAGGGTATTTGTTAATTTATTTGTAATATTATTAATTAACGGATGTGCTATAAATTTTCTCGGGTCATCAGGGCTTGTAATCAGCTTTCCTTCGCGCATTTTCTGCATAACTAGTTCAGCCGCCAGATTTTTAATATACCTATCCTTTTTTACTCCGGGGTCATTTTTCAACATTTCTCTTAATTCAAGCCCTATTGCCCTGCCTACTCTGTTGTTCCAGTTGTCCATATTCTCTTCTGCTTTCGGCTGCCCTTTATTAACTCTGCCATATAATTCATGCAATTTTGCAAGCCCTGCAGCTATTGGCACATTATATCTTTGTACTCCTATTGCCTGCATAAAAGCGTGTTTAAAGGCGTCTGCTTCGTTGTTCCAACTGGCATGATCCGGATCCGGATTTGTTTCATAACCGTAAATTTTTTGGTAATTTCCCGCTTCATTGTACATTTCTTGTTTAAAATTTGTAATAGGGTTAAGGGATTTTTTGTTTGACATATTTTTCCTTTCTAAAAAACCGTGTTATACTCGCTTTATGAAATTAAACAACTTAACTAAACTTACAACTTCAAACCTCCTTTCATTACTTGGGTATCTTTGCATTTTATTTTGTATAGGCGTAGAGTTTATATTTTCTCCGCTTGACTGGGCAGATCTTGAAGGCTACCACTATGATAGGGATATGCTTGGTTATTTATCAGTTTTGGTAAGTGTACTTTACCTTAATTTTGTCTGTCATCTCTGTGCAGTGTTTTTTGCCCTTATTCTTGGTGAATTTTTTATAAGAAAGAAAAACAAAACAGAGTTTCAACTGGTTAATAAAATTCCTGATAAATATAAACCTTTGTATAAAATTTCGTTTTGGTTAGGGCTCTTTTTTGTTTCGCCCCTTGGGTGGTTGAGCGTGGTTTTTTCACATCTGTTTCTTGAGAAATATTTTAACTATTCCGAGTTATTTTTAAGGCTAATAAACAAACTATGAAATTAAACAACTTAACTAAACTTACAACTTCAAACCTCCTTTCATTACTTGGGTATCCTGGTATATTGTATTTTTCATACATAAGATTTATATTTTTCCCGCTTGACTGGGCAGATCTTGAAGGCTATCACTATGATAGGGATATGCTTGGTTTTGTTTCAAGCGCCACAAGTGCGCTGTACTTTATGCTTGCATGCTTTATCTGCGCTGTGTTTTTTGTTCTTATTATTATTGAGTACTTCATAAGAAAGAAAAACAAAACAGAGTTTCAACTGGTTAATAAAATTCCTGATAAATATAAACCTTTGTATAGAATTTTATTTTGGTTGGGACTTTTTTGCATTTCACCTCTTGGTCCGCTGAGCGTGTTTTTTTTGCACATGTTTCTTGAGAAATATTTTAACTATTCCGAGTTATTTTTAAGATTGGTAAATTAATCTATAAGTTCTCTATAACCTTTAATCTCCATGGGTTTGCAGAAAATAATCATAAATTTTATCAATTTTTTCTTTTATTTCGCCCCATTGGTTTTTTAGTTCTTTAATGTAGATAATTGAGGCAAAACGCCCTTGGCACTCGTTCATTATTTCTC
>CALUYC010000080.1 GCA_944324895.1 Candidatus Gastranaerophilales bacterium | reverse complement strand
CAACCAATGCGCCAATTCCGCCGGTTGCAATGGCAAAACCTGCAGTTACGAGCCCGGTAACAGTATTTACAATTATATTAACAGCACCTTCTTGTTTGTTTTTATAATTATCAATACTATTTTGAGCTTCTTCAAGAGAAATTTCACCATTCCGACATTGTTCAATTTTTTCTTCCACATCATCAGAACCTAGTCCCAAGCCGGTTAGATTTTTGAAACCATCCCAAAGGCTGCCCAAAAAACCTTGCTCATTTTGAGCGGCTTCTAAATTTTCCATTAAAGCATCAACATCTTGTTGCGAATTATCGAAAATAGACAAGTCGTTATTTGTATTATCTTCTATGGGCACAAAAGTGCTTTTGTCGCCGCTTTGCGACAAAAAAGAGTTATTGTACGATTTTATCGTCGTGCCCGAATTATTCATAATATCTCGTGTTTATCCTTGAATTAATAAAGTATATTTTTTGTATATAATTGCTAAAAAAACACGAAATATTAAGTTATGGAAATAATTGTTTTTACAACATAAATAGAAAAAAGTCAGAGAATAAAAAATCCTCTGACTTTTGTATTAAAAAATTAACCTTTAATGTTTAATCTTGTAATTTGTTTATTATCGGGGTTAGTTTGAACATCTATTGAATAGGGAGCTCTTGTTGCGCGAACTATTCTTTCAACACCTTCAAGATATTCTTGGTGCGCTATATTGCACATATCGCAACACAAAGAACCTGCTCCATGGTTATTATAAGAAGATGTAATAGTATCGAAAAGTTTATTTTGCAGTTCTTTAATTTTTGTACTTTCTTTGCCGCTTACAATATAAATGTCACCACTGTCTTTTAAACCGACAACCGTTGCTTCACCTTCTTGAGCGTCATTAAAGATTTCTTTAGCTTGTCTGGATACATTTAAATCGGTACCTTTTAACCTGCATCCGTTTGCATAATAGGCAATTTTTTCTGCGTTAGAAGCAGATGAGTTAACTTTAATCGTTTTTCCAAATGATATTGGGGAAATATTCATTTTTTGTTCTCCTTTCGGTTATACAAAAATGGCGCAAAAATAAAATTGTTATTTTTGCAAAGTTTTATTAAAGGTTATTTTTCTGACTTTTTATTGTATTGCTAATGCAATTAATTATTTGACAAAATACAGAAAGCCACACTGAACAGAAAAAACATTGATGCCATATACCCTTGTCATTGCACAGGTCCAAAGGCTAAAACAGTTATGTCAAAATATGTAAATATTTTAGAAGTAAATACTGGCGGTCCAATCAGTTTTAATTAATAATTAAAAATACAAGCAATAAAAGCTGGAAATGAAAGAAAAAATTATAAAAATACTACTTCTTATATTTTGCTTGTACAGTCTATTTTTTGTTATAGGCAGCATTTTATCGCCAATTTTGGCACACATTCACCAATACGATTTATCAGGAAAACTTACCGCGACATATATGTTTTCTTGTCACCAAAGACCCGAGAGAAGCTTTTGGATACTAGGGTATCCCGTAGCATTATGCTGTAGATGCTTAGGGTTTTATATCGGTGTTAGTATATCTTCATTTGTGGCATTAATAAAAAAATGGCGTATGCCAATTAAATATTTTGTTTTGCTTTTTATTATATGTCTTATAGATGTTTTACTAAATTTCATATTTGATATAAATACACACAACTTCATAAGATTTACCATTGGCATAATCATGGGAATATTGTTTAGTAGCTTAATTTGCTTTGGGTTTGGATATAGAAAAGGAGAAAAGAATAATGTTTATTAAAAAAACAATCAGTGCACTGCTTGCATTTACGTCTTTACTGTTTACGGTTTCGCCGCTGAGTGCTGCAACCGTAAATACAAGCAATGAAACCTTGTCAGATTTTATTAAAAATACGGATAATATTAGTGCATCATATTCTTATCCGAGTATGAAAATAGCATCTAATGTTGCAGGAAAAACAACTCTGCCTGCACATACGCCTATTGTAATAAGGTGTGAAGAAACTATTACCACAAGTGATATTGTGAACGACAGCATGGTAAATTTTTCAGTAGTTAATGACATCAAAAGCAGCAACGGAACAATATTAATTAAGGCAGGAACACCCGTAACGGCACAGATATCTTTTTCAAGAGATAAGGGTTTAATTGGTCGCTCGGGACAACTGACAATTTCAGACTTCCATACAACTGCGGTAGATGGAACATACATCCCACTTTCAGGAAGTGTCTCAGCAAATCCGGACGACAAAATGACTTTATCTATCGTACTTAGTGTACTTGTGTGTCCGCTATTTTTGCTTATGAAAGGCGATGAAGCAAGATTACCTGAAGGCACAACAAAAACAGCTTATACAGTGACAGAAACATATATTAAAGCAGTTAAGCTGTAAAATATTTTAATCCCAAATCCCGCTGTTTTAAAACAGCGGGATTATTGTATATTTTTGTAAATAAAAGTAAATAATTTTTATATATTTTCCTTTATTAATGTATGAGGAAATCTTAAAAGGCAAAATATGAGCATTAATTCACTTAATGGAAAATCCGGCGAGGAAATAAAATTTTATGTAAAAGATGCGCTTTATTCAGGTACCAGCGCTTTGGATTTGTTAGATAAAGAATATCTCGCAAACAATGAGTACGGACTACCAAAAGATTCAAGTAGTGATAAATTATGCAGTATATTTGAAGAAGGCAAAACAATATTGGATTTTTCCGTATCTGACGCTGAATTTGCTGATAACACATATTATTCTTACGATAACAACGGTAATTCTTTATATTATTCAGACGCACGCGCAGTCATAAAAAATCCTAAAGACGGCTACTCTTTTTCTGTTGTTTTCGATGAAAACTCTATTACACAAGACGATTTGGAACAATATAGCCTTAATGAACTAAGAGAAATGGGCAAAATTGAAGAAATTCAAATCATGCAAGATACACCCGAAGGTAAAATTGCTTATAATTATTGTTTTAATGATAATGGTGAAACATTAGATACAAGCAAAACCTTAGAGCAAAGAGGTGAAAAAATTAAAACTTTGTACTCAAGAGAATATGGTCAAAGCGGAGCTCTTGAATCCAAAATGGTTGACACTGAAGGCGACGGCATAGCAGAATATCAATATAGTCCAAAAAAAGAAGAAATTTCTTCAACCGCCGAAAGTGAAGATTTTGTTATTTCCGAGTATTCCAAAAACATTTCCACTATATTACAAGATGCATACGAAGAAGTAAATATTGAAAATTCACTAGGTCAACAAGATGGTGTAATTTCAGACATGTACCAAAGAGGCGTTGGAGATTGCTGGCTGATAGCAAGTTTAAAATCATTAAGCCTTAGCGATGGCGGAGCACAAATGATTAAAAATGCAATTAAAAATAATGAGGATGGTTCTTATACCGTATCATTACCAGGGATTAATACCCAATATACTGTGACAACAGATGAAATAGTAAACAGAAGACAAAGCAATACTTGCTCAACAGGAGATATTGACGCAATTATTATTGAGCTTGCATTTGAAAAAGCACGAGGTGAAAAAGAACCCGTACTAAACGCAATAAGAAATTTCACATATGATATTTCCAAATTTTTCAAAAGAGGCGGAGGAAACGAAACACCCTTAACATTTGGCAACCTTTCTGATGTTATAAAATACTTTACCGGAGAAAAAGTAACTTATGTAATTAACACACCATTTACAAAATCCGGTATTAATGATTTTTACGAAAAATTCCAAAATAATCACGTAAATTCCGTTGCTGTAGCACATTTTTTAAATTTGAACCCCAATGAAAAAGATTTAAAAGCAGAAGAATCTGGCGGC